>NZ_JBHXRU010000002.1:68873-234244 GCF_042716255.1 Streptomyces sp. NPDC058662
CGGCGGCGTTGCCGGGGGCCGGCCCCCGGACCCCCGCGCCTCAAACGCCGGCGGGGCTGGAGTGGCCCCCGGCGGGGAGTCGAGTGGCCGCCGGACGGGGGCGGCGAGGTCCCCTGGACCCCCGCGCCTCAAACGCCGGCGGGGCTGGAGTGGCCCCCGGCGGGGAGTCGAGTGGCCCTCGGCCGGGGGTGGCGAGGTCCTCCCGGACCCCCGCGCCTCAAACGCCGGCGGGGCTGGAACTGCCCCCGGCGGGGGTGGTGAGCCCCCGGCCGGGATTGGAGTCGCCCTGGCGGGACTGGAGTGGCCCCGGCCGGGGGGTGGAGTTGCCCCCGGCGGGGGTGGAGCGGCCCCCGGCCGGGGGGTCGGGGGAGCGAGAGACAGCTTTGTTGTGTTGTCCGTTGCGAAGATCGGAGAGTCGCCCATGACAGCCCCCGCGTCGCCACCCGAGGTGCTCCGCGCGCCCCTCGTCGTCGAGTTCCCGTTCACCCGCTCACTCGGACCCGTCCAGTCCGCCTTCCTCAGCGGCCTGCGCGACCGCGTCGTCCTCGGCGTGAAGACCTCGGACGGGAGGGTGATGGTCCCGCCCGTCGAGTACGACCCCGTTACCGCCGAGGAGATCCGGGACCTCGTCCAGGTCGGTGCCACCGGGACCGTCACCACCTGGGCCTGGAACGGCCACCCGCGCCCCCAGCAGCCCCTGGACACCCCCTTCGCCTGGGTGCTGGTCCGGCTCGACGGCGCCGACACCGCCCTCCTGCACGTCCTCGACGCGCCCGGCCCCGACGCCGTGCGCACCGGCATGCGGGTACGCGTCCGCTGGACCGGCGAACCGAGCGGCGCCATCACCGACATCGCCTGCTTCGAGCCCTGCGACCCCGCGGACGAAGACACTCCGCACGGCACCCCGCACGGCACCCCCCACGACGGAGTGTTCGAGGACGCCGTCACGGGCATCGTCGCCGAGGCCCGCCTCGACTACACCTACAGCCCCGGTCGCGCCCAGACCGCCTACATCAACGCCCTCTCCGAGCGGCGGACGGTCGGCGAGCGCTGCCCCTCCTGCCACAAGGTGTACGTGCCGCCCCGCGGTGCCTGCCCCACCTGCGGCATCGCCACCACCGACCGCGTCGAGGTCGGCCCGGCCGGCACCGTCACCACGTACTGCATCGTCAACATCAAGGCGCGGAACCTCGACATCGACGTCCCCTACGTCTACGCCCACATCGCCCTCGACGGCGCCGGCCTCGCCCTCCACGGCCGGATCGGCGGCATCCCGTACGACCAGGTGCGGATGGGCCTGCGCGTCGAACCCGTCTGGACCGAGGGCGGCCGCTACCCCGACCACTACCGCCCCACCGGCGAGCCGGACGCCGACTACGACGCGTACAAGGAGCTCATCTGATGTCCCGATACGCCCGCGAGGCGGCCGTCGTCGCCTTCGCGCAGAGCGAGCACCTGCGCCGCACCGACGAATCCAGCGAAGTCGAGATGGTCATGCCGGTCCTGCACCAGGTGCTGGCCGCGACCGGTCTCAAGGCCGGCGAGATCGGCTTCACCTGCTCCGGCTCCAGCGACTACCTGGCCGGGCGCGCCTTCTCCTTCACGATGACCCTCGACGGGGTGGGGGCCTGGCCGCCGATCTCCGAGTCCCACGTGGAGATGGACGGGGCCTGGGCCCTCTACGAGGCCTGGGTGAAGATCCAGACCGGCGAGGCCGACACCGCGCTCGTCTACTCGTACGGTAAGTCCTCGCCCGGCTCCGTCCGCGACGTCCTCACCCGCCAGCTCGACCCGTACTACCTCGCCCCGCTCTGGCCCGACTCCGTGGCCCTGGCCGCCCTCCAGGCCCAGGCGCTGATCGACGCCGGCGAGACCGACGAACCGGCCCTGGCCGCCATCGGCGCCCGCAGCCGGGCCGCCGCCGAGAGCAACCCCCACGCCCAGCTCACCGGCGCCGTCCCACAGGGCGACTACCAGGTGGCGCCGCTGCGCACCGGTGACTGCCCGCCCATCGGCGACGGCGTCGCCGCGGTCATCCTGGCCGCCGGCGACCTGGCGCGCCGGCTGTGCGAGCGGCCCGCCTGGATCACCGGCATCGACCACCGCATCGAGGCCCACGGCCTGGGCCTGCGCGACCTCACCGACTCACCGTCGACCCGCCTCGCGGCCGAACGCGCGGGCTTCTTCGAACGGCCCGTCGACACGGCGGAACTGCACGCGCCGTTCTCCTCGCAGGAGGTCGTCCTGCGCAAGGCCCTCGGGCTGGGCGCCGACGTGGCGGTCAATCCCTCCGGCGGAGCCCTCGCCGCCAACCCGATCATGGCCGCCGGCCTGATCCGGATCGGAGAGGCGGCCGCCCGCATCCACCGGGGCGAGTCCGACCGGGCCGTCGCCCACGCCACCTCCGGCCCCTGCCTCCAGCAGAACCTGGTCGCCGTCCTGGAAGGAGACTCGCGGTGAGCAAAGAGCCCGTGGCCATCGTCGGGATCGGCCAGACCAAACACGTGGCCGCCCGCCACGACGTCTCCATCGCCGGCCTGGTCCGCGAGGCCGCCGCCCGCGCCCTGGCCGACGCCGAACTGACCTGGGCGGACATCGACGCGGTCGTCATCGGCAAGGCCCCCGACTTCTTCGAGGGCGTCATGATGCCGGAGCTCTACCTGGCGGACGCGCTGGGCGCGGTCGGCAAACCGATGCTGCGCGTGCACACGGCCGGCTCCGTCGGCGGGTCCACCGCCCTCGTCGCCTCCAACCTGGTCGCGGCGCGCGTCCACCGCACCGTCCTGACCCTCGCCTTCGAGAAGCAGTCCGAGTCCAACGCGATGTGGGGCCTCTCGCTGCCCGTCCCCTTCCAGCAGCCGCTCCTCGCCGGCGCCGGCGGCTTCTTCGCACCGCACGTACGCGCCTACATGCGGCGCACGGGCGCGCCCGACGCGGTCGGCTCGCTGGTGGCGTACAAGGACCGCCGCAACGCGCTGAAGAACCCGTACGCGCACCTGCACGAGCACGACATCACCCTGGAGAAGGTCCAGGCGTCACCGATGCTGTGGGACCCGATCCGGTACTCCGAGACCTGCCCCTCCTCCGACGGCGCCTGCGCGATGGTCCTCACCGACCGAGCGGGCGCGGCCCGTTCGCCGAAACCCGCGGCGTGGGTGCACGGCGGGGCGATGCGCAGCGAGCCGACGCTCTTCGCGGGCAAGGACTTCGTGTCGCCCCGGGCGGGCAAGGACTGCGCGGCCGACGTGTACCGGCAGGCGGGCGTCTCCGATCCCCGCCGGGAGATCGACGCGGTGGAGATGTACGTGCCGTTCTCCTGGTACGAGCCCATGTGGTTGGAGAACCTGGGCTTCGCGGAGGAGGGCGAGGGCTGGAAGCTCACCGAGGCCGGCGTCACCGAACTCGACGGCGACCTCCCGGTCAACCCCTCGGGCGGGGTGCTGTCCACCAACCCGATCGGGGCCTCCGGCATGATCCGTTTCGCGGAGGCGGCCCTCCAGGTCCGGGGCCAGGCCGGGGAGCACCAGGTCCCCGGGGCCCGCCGGGCCATGGGCCACGCGTACGGCGGGGGCGCTCAGTTCTTCGCGATGTGGCTGGTGGGCTCCGAGCCGCCCAGTTCCTGAAGGTCTCGCGGCCCGGCGCGCCGCCGGGCTCCCGGCCCGGAGAGGGCGCCGCAGCGTCGCCCGTCCCGTCCCGTCCCGTCCCGGACGGGCCGCCGGGTGGTGCCGCACCGGTCACGAGTGACTCACGGTGGCCTGTGCGGCACCCGCCGCGATGGCTAACCTGGCCCCGGACGACGTACCGGGAGGAGCACGCACATGGCCGAGAGCATCACCTCACAAACCCTGGCCGGCTGGGACAAGCCGGATCTCGATCTCACCGAGGCGGACTGGCAGTCGAGCAGCCGCGGCGCGGGGGACGTCCAGATCGCCTTCGTCGAGGGGTTCATCGCGATGCGCAACAGCGAGCGGCCCGAGAGCCCGTCGCTGATCTTCGCGCCGGACGAGTGGCGCAGGTTCGTGCTGGGGGCGCGGGGCGGGGAGTTCGACCTGACGTAGGCCGTGGCCGCGGCACCACCGGGCGCGGAGCCGCCGCCCCGGTGGGCCGCCCCGACCGGCTCCGCGACGGCACGGGCACCCCGCCCGCACCCCGCCCCCGCGGCGCTCCGTAACGCCCGGGCCAGGGCTCGGCGGAGAAGATCGGAAACTTCCCGCCTATCGGCTCCGCGCCGCCGCGCGCGGGCGTACGCTGTTCCCCCGAACAGGCCTGGGGGGTACCAGCCATGGCGGACCGCCGCAGCCGCAGACGTCGCTCAATGGTCGAACGTGAGGCCGAACTCGCCGTCGTCGACGAGGCCCTGGAACAGCTCGGCGGCGCCGGACCGGACGCAGGCGGTGCACTGCTCGCGTTCTCCGGCCCCGCCGGGCTCGGCAAGACCACGCTCCTCGCCGAAGTGCGCCGACGGGCCCGCGCCCGCTCCTGCACCGTCCTCGCCGCCCGCGGCGGCGAGCAGGAGCAGCACCAGCCCTTCCACGTCGCGCGCCAGCTCATACAGCCCCAGCTCGCCGGCAGCTCCGAGCAGGAACTGCGCGACATGCTCGGCAGCTGGTACTCCATCGTCGGACCGGCGCTCGGCCTCTGCGCCCCCGAGCAGGGCGCGCCGCCCGACCCCCAGGGCCTGCGCGACGGACTCGACTGGGTCCTCACCCACCTCGTCGTCCAGCGCGCTCCCGTCGCCCTCGTCCTCGACGACGCGCACTGGGCCGACCCGGAATCGCTTGGCTGGCTGGCCGCCTTCGCCCCGCGCGCCGAACACCTCCCCCTGCTCCTCGTCGTCGCCTACCGCCCCGACGAACTGCCCGCGCACGCCGAGGCCTTCCGTACGCTGCCCGGCCGGGCGGGACAGCGGCCGCTGTCCCTCGCCCCGCTCACCGAGGCCGCCGTCGCCGCCCTGATCCGCGAGTCGCTGGGCGGCCGGGCCGACGACGCCTTCTGCCGGGAGGCCTGGGCCGTCACCGCCGGCAACCCCTTCGAGGCCGTCGAACTCACCGCCCGGATCCGGGACAAGGGCATCGACCCGGTCGGAGCGAGCGCACCGCGACTGCGCGAGCTCGCCGCCGCCCAGCGCGGCAGCGGCCTCGTCGCCCGCCTCGAACGGCTCGGCCCCTCCACCGTCCGCTTCGCCTGGGCCTGCGCCGTCCTCGGCACCGCCATCCCCCGGGAGATCGCCGCCCGGGTCGCCGCCCTCGGCGCGGAGGAGGCCGTGGACGCCACCGAGCGGCTGCGGGACGTCCGCATCCTGTCCTCGGCGCCCGCCTCCGCCGCGCACCCCGCTCAGAGCGCCGCCGGGCCGGAGGAGGACGCGCAGGGGCTGGAGTTCGTCCACCCGCTCATCGCCACCGCCATCTACCGCGCCATCCCGGACGCCCTGCGCGTCGCCCTGCACGGCAAGGCCGCCGCGGCCGTCGTCGACGCCGGACTCGGCTCCTCCGCCGCCGCCCGCCACCTCCTGGAGACCCACCCGGAGAACGACCCCTGGGTGGTGCGGACCCTGCGCGAGGCCGCTGCCGAGAACCTGCGGGCCGGCGCGCCCGAAGCGGCCCGCCGCCAGCTCGCCCGCGCCCTGCGCGAACCCCCCGACTTCGACGAGCGCGCGGCCGTCCTCTACGAACTGGGCTGCGCATCCCTGCTGACCGAGCCCGCCAACACCGTCAACCACCTGCGCGCCGCCCTCGCCGAGCCCGTGGACGACCCGGCGCTGCGCCAGGGCATCGTCATCCGGCTCGCCCAGGTGCTCGCCCACAGCGACCATCTGCTGGAGGCCTCCGAAGCACTGGCCCGGGAGATCCCGCACACCCACGACGCACGGGCCAGGCTGCGCCTGCAGTCCGAGCAGTTCATGTGGGACGCCTTCAACGCCGCCGAGCCCGACTCCCCGGCCCGCTCGCGCCGGCTGGCCAAACTCGCCGACCGGCTGACCGGCCGCGACCTCACCGAGCGGTACGTCATCGGGCTCCGGGCCTGGGACGCCTGCCTGCGCGGCGAACCGGTGGACGTGGTGCTGCACCACGCCGGCCGCGTCCTGGAGGAGCATTTCAGCTGGGCCCACGAGGACCGGGGCTTCGAGGTACCGGTGCTCGTCGCCATGGCACACGTGTACGCCGACCGGCCCGGCCGGGCCGAGGAGCTCTTCGACGCGGGCACCGCCGAGTTCGAACGGCAGGGCTGGCGCGGCGCGCACCTCTCCTTCGCCTACAGCCTCCGCGCCTACATCCGCTACCGCCGCGGGCGGCTCACCGAGGCCGAGGACCTGGCCCGCGCCGGGCTGCGCCTGGCCGAGCGCGTGGGCCGGCGCACCCCCGTGCACTGGTATTCCATCGCGATCCTCCTCACCACCCTGCTCGCCCGCGGCCGGCCGGACGAGGCCTGGGAGCTCGCACGGGAACACGAGTACGGGAGTCCCTTCCCGGCCGCCGTGGTCTTCCCGGACTCCCAGACCGTCTACGCCGAACTCCTGCTGGCGCGCGGCGATGCGCGAGCGGCGGCCGCCGAACTGGAGGCGGTGGACCGCAGGCTCACCCCCCGCGGCATCCAGAACCCGGCCTGGTGCCCGTGGCAGCTGCACCTCGCCCGCGCGGTGGCGGCGGACGAGCCGCACCGGGCCCGGGCCCTGGCCGCCGACGCGGTCCGGCGGGCCCGTGCCTTCGGCGCCCCCTCGGGCGTCGGCCAGGCCCTGCGGGTCGCGGCGGAGGTGGCGGCCCCGCAGGACCGGGTCGACCTGCTGCGGGAAGCGGTCGCACTGCTGACCGTCTCCCCGGCGGGGTACGAACTGGCGCAGGCGCTGGCCGCCCTGGGAACCGAGCTGCGCGACCCGGACATCCTGCTACGGGCCGTGGTGACGGCCCGGGAGTGCGGGGCGGACGCCTTGGTGGACGACGCGACGGGTGCGCTGCTGGCCCTCGGCGGAGCCGCGCCCTCCGGTGCGTCCTGGGAGGACGCGCCGACCGAGGAGGAGCTCCGGGCGGCGGAACGCGCGGTTCACGCCACCCGCACCGCGGTGCCGCCCCCGCAGGCCCCGGCCCCGGCCGCGGACCCGACCGCGACACCGACCGGACGGATCCCGAAGCCCTCCCACGACCGACTCCCGTCCCCGAGCCCGGCACCGCCGCCCCTGGCCCCGCTCGGCACCGGCACCTTCGTCGGGGGGCCGGTGCCGGTACAGGTGTCGGCGGCGTGCGGCGGGGACTCCGACCTGTCCGGCGTCTGCCGCAAGCTGGGTACGGACGTCTCCGGGCTGCCCGCCGCGCTGGAGGCGTTCGCCCGCAGCCCCCGGTGAGGACCGGGGGCGTGCACCATTACGTCGGCCGCATCCGGCGCGACCGTCCCGGTCCCGACGTGCTGCGCGGACCTGGCGCACCGGGCACACCGACCGGATCCCGGGCGTCCCGGCGGTCACGGGTGTCCCGGCGGTCCCGGCGGTCCCGGCGGTCCCGGCGGTCCCGCGAGGACGCCCCGCCGGGCGCGGGGGAGCGGTACCGCTGCCGGCGTACGGACGGCTCGTCCCGCCGCCCTGACGGATCCGCCCGCGCGGCGGCCGGGACGGGGGCGGCCGGCCCGCCGGGCACCGCCGGTTTCAGGGGGCCCGGGGCCGGAAAACCCCTCCGGCCACGTACCATGGCGGCATGTCCTTCCTCCGCCGCCACCGCGCCGCCACACCCGCCGGCCCGGACTTCGACGTCCTGGCCATGGATCCGGGGGACTGGCCGGGCAATCTCGGGGCCGGGCTGCTGCCCGCACCCGACGGCAGCTGCCAGGGTGTCTTCCTCCGCTACGACCTGTTCGGCGGACGCGGCCCCGCGATGATCATCGGCAACCTCCCCGAGGGCTCGCCCGCCCGGGACCTCTCCGACGGGCAGGTCCCCTTCGAGGTGGCCCAGCTCCTCGACGCCCTGGAGAACGACGAGGACGTCGAGGTCACCGGCGCCGAGGACTGCCCCGTCATGCAGGGCGACAACCTCCTCATCGTCCGGAAGATCAAGCTTTCGGAGTCCCGCATCTCCTGCGTCCAGTTCGACCGCAGCGACAACGTGCTGGTCACCATCGCCAGCTGGGACCGCCCGATCACCGACGACCTCTACGCGCTCCTGAAGCCGCTGCCCGCCGAACTCTTCCAGCAGGGCTAGACCCCCTCGCCCGGATCGTGTCGGGCCCGGCACTGTCCGAGAGGGACGGCCCAGGACGTCACGCGTCCGCGATGTCGTTCGCCGCCACGTAGCCGAACGTCATCGCCGGGCCGATCGTCGATCCGGCCCCCGCGTAGCTGCGGCCCATCACCGCCGCACTCGCGTTGCCCGCCGCGTACAGGCCGCGGATCACCGACCCGTCCGCGCGAAGCGCACGGGCCCGGGCGTCGGTCACGATGCCGCCCTTCGTTCCCAGGTCCCCCGGCACGATCTTGAACGCGTAGAACGGCGGGGCCCAGACCGGCGCCAGGCACGAGTTCGGGTGCACGTTCGGGTCCGTGTAGTAGTGGTCGTATGCCGTGGCACCCCGATGGAAATCGGTGTCGTCGCCCGTCCACGCCTGCGCGTTGAACCGGTTGAGCGTCGCCCGGAGCGCGCCCGCCGGCACCCCGATCCGGGCGGCCAGCGCGTCCCAGGTCCACGCCTTCTTCGCCGCCCCCGCCTCGTACCAGGCGTCCGGGAAGACGATCGTCGGCAGGATGTCCTTGAACAAGTACTTGTTGCGGTAGTTCTGGTCCACGATCAGCCAGGCCGGAATGTGGGAGCCGGCCGCGTTGCGGTCCTTGTCGTACATCACGTGCACCACATCGCTGTACGGGGCCGCCTCGTTCACGAACCGCGCGCCGTTGCCGTTCACGATCAGCCCGCCCGGCAGCGTCCGTTCGGCGAGGCAGAAGTACGGCTCCCCGGGCAGCGGGATCGACGGCCCCCACCAGGCGTCGTCCATCAGCGCCAGCGCCGCGCCCGCCCGCTGCCCCGCGCGGATGCCGTCCCCGGTGTTCTCCTTCGCGCCCACCGACCACTGGGTGCCGATCGGCTGTTGCTGGTACTGGGCCCGCATCGCCGCGTTGTGCTCGAAGCCCCCGGAGCCGATCACCACCCCGCGCCGGGCGCGGACGGTGCCCCGTACGCCCGCTCTCTCCACCACGACGCCGGTGACCGCCCCGCCCTCCTGGACCAGGTCGACCAGCGGGCTGTCCAGCCACACCGGAACTCCGGCCCGCTGCAGGCCCGCGCGCAGCCCGGCCGCCAGGGACTGACCCATCGTCAGCGGCTTCTCGCCGCGCAGCGCGGCCTTCGTGCCGCGCGCCAGGCACTCGGTCGACACCGCCAGCCCCTTGGCGCTCACCGCGGCCAGGTTCAGCCACTTGTAGTCCGCGCTGAACACCACCATGCCGGCCGGGACGGGCAGGTACGCCGGATTGAGGCGGGCCAGTTCGCCGCCCAGGATGTTGCCGTCGAGTTGGTCCGGCTCGATCGACCGCCCGTTCGGCAGGCCGCCCGGCAGGTCGGGGTAGTAGTCGCTGTACCCGTCCATGAAGCGGAACCGGAGCGGGCTGCGGGCCATGACGAAGTCCAGCATGCGCGGGCCGTTGGCGAGGAAAGCGGCCTGCCGGTCGGCCGGCACCTCGGGCCCGACGACCGCCGCCAGGTAGGCGGCGGCCTTCTGCGGGGTGTCCGGAACGCCCGCGCCGAGGATCACGGAGTTGTTGGGCAGCCAGATCCCCGCCCCCGAGCGTGCGGCCGAACCGCCGAAGGTGGGAGCCTTCTCCACCACCAGAACGCTCAGCCCGCGACCGGCCGCGGTGAGTGCGGCGGTCATGCCGGCGGCCCCCGATCCGACCACCACGACGTCGTACTCGCCGAGCAGCGGCCCGTCGGCGGCCCGCGCCGCGCCGGACGCCAGGACGGTCGCGGCCACTCCCGCCCCCGCACCGGCCAGTACGGTCCGCCGGGAGGGGAGCGGTGAGGAGGAACTGCTGGACGGGGCGGGGCTCGCGGTCATGGGCAGGCTCCAGCGGAGAGGGGAGGGACAGGCGGCGGCTCCAGCATTCTGATGCTGCGTCAGAGAAGGTGTTCGGGGGATCATGTGATGTCAAGGCATCCGGCGCCCCGGACACGGGCGAAGCCCCGTGGCGGTGGGTGCCACGGGGCTTCGGTTCGGGGGCGCGGAGTCAGCGGGTGCCGACCGCCGCGCGCACCGCCCTGCGCGCCATGCCGGCGTCGTCGTGCAGGCGGCGCAGCAGCAGCCGCTGCTCCTCACCGCAGGACAGCGCACCCGCCGCGAGCGGCTGGGACGGGGCGGTCGCCTGCATCGAGCGCTGGACGGCCGTCTCGGACATCCGGATCTCCCGGGTCAGCACCAGCATCAGATTCACGAGGAAGGCGTCCCGCACGGCCGGCCCGGCCGACTGGGCGAGCCGGCTGATCTGGCTGCGGGCGGCCGGGGCGTCGCCCAGTACCGTCCACAGCGTGGCCAGGTCGTATCCCGGGAGGTACCACCCGGTGTGCTCCCAGTCCAGCAGCACCGGACCGGCCGGCGACAGCAGCAGATTGGACAGCAGGGCGTCCCCGTGGTTGAACTGCAGGCCCGTGCCCGACAGTTTGACGCCGTGCAGCAGCTTCTGCAGGTCGCCGAGGTCCCGGTCCGTCAGCAGGCCCAACTCGTAGTCACGGGAGATCCGCCGGGCGTAGTTCAGCGGGGTCCCGAAGAGCTCGGCCGGCGGACGCCACTGGTTGACCCGGCACACCGCGCCCAGGGCGGCCCGCAGGTCGACGCGCGGGGGCGCCTCCACCGGGTGGCGCTGGAGTGCGGCCACCCGGCCCGCCATGCGCTCCACCACCAGCGTGCAGTTCTCCGGGTCCGCGGCGATCAGCCGGGGCACACGGACCGGGGGCCGGTGCCGGACGAACGCCCGGTACGCAGCTATTTCGTGCCGGTACCGCTCGCGCCACTCGGGCGACTGGTCCAGTAAGACCTTCGCCACGGCCGTCGTCCGGCCGGTCGTCCCCACCAGGAGGACGGAGCGGCCGCTGCGCCGCAGCACCTGCACCGGCGCGAACTCCGGACAGATCCGCTGCACCGAGGCCAGCGCGGTGCGCAGTTGCGCACCCTGGGGGCCGGAGAGGTCGATTCTTCCGCTGAGCGGCGGCTGGGATCCGAGGCCGGGCATCCGCCGGGCCCGCACGGCGCCCTGCGCCGGGGCCGCGGGCCGACCGGGTTCGAGATAGGGACCGCCGCCCGCCTGGAGCGTGCGGTGCGGCCGGACCGGGGCGGACACGGAGGACGTTGCTGCGTACATGGCGTTACGGATCCCTTCGTGCGCCGACGATTGCGTACGCCGCCCCGCCGGATCCCGTGCTTCACCCTGGGGAGTTCCGCCGGTGATACCGGGTCGGGGAGGCGCATTCCTACCTGACACCCGGCCGCGGGTGGCGGACCATCAGGCGTGCCCTGGCGAACCCTGGCGAATAGTCGCTGGGCATCTGACGGCGGGTTACTGTCAACTCAGCCGAGAACCTGGGGGCTTGACGTGAGCAAAGGTCCGAACACCCGCCTCAACGACCTGTTCGGCCTGGCCGGCTGGTCGAAGGGCGAGCTGGCGAGGATGGTGAACCGGCAGGCGGCGGCCATGGGCCACCACCAGCTCGCCACCGACACCTCGCGGGTGAGGCGCTGGATCGACATGGGGGAAGCCCCGCGCGAACCGGTTCCCACGGTACTGGCAGCACTGTTCACCGAGCGGCTCGGTCGTGTCGTGACCATCGAGGACCTCGGGTTCGTACGGCAGCGGCGCACCACCAAACGGCAGCCGGACGGGGCGCAGGAGAACCCCGAAGGAATGCCCTGGGCGCCCGAACGCACAGCCGCGGTCCTCACCGAATTCACGGGAATGGACCTCATGCTCAACCGACGCGGTCTGATGGGCGCGGGAGCCGCGCTCACCTCCGGCTCAGCCCTCAGCAACGCCATGTACGACTGGCTGCACACCGACCCCGCCCTCGCCAGGGAGGCGCAGCACTTCGGTGAGGCCTTCCATGCCGATCCGGCGGGCTACGACCGCTACGAGGCCGCACCCATCGGCTCGCAGGAGATCGAGGCCCTGGAGCGCTCCGTGGAGGTGTTCCGCGCCTGGGACGCCTCCCGCGGGGGCGGACTCCAGCGCAAGGCCGTCGTCGGCCAGCTCAACGAGGTGGGCGGGATGCTCGCCTACCACCACCCCGACCACCTCCAGCGCCGGCTGTGGGGCGTCGCGGCCAACCTGGCCGTGCTCGCGGGCTGGATGTCCCACGACGTGGGCCTCGAACCGACGGCGCAGAAGTACTTCGTCATCGCCGCGCACGCGGCCCGCGAGGGCGGGGACCGGCCCCGCGCCGGTGAGGCGCTGTCGCGCGCGGCCCGCCAGATGGTCCACCTCGGCAAACCCAACGAGGCCCTGGACCTGATGAAGCTGGCCCAGTCCGGCTCCGGTGAGCAGACTCTGCCGCGCACCCGGGCCATGCTGCACACCATCGAGGCCTGGGCGCAGGCCGCGATGGGCAAGGGCCAGGCGATGCGCCGCACCCTGGGCGAGGCGGAGGAGCTGTTCGTCTCCGACAAGGGCGACGTTCCGCCGCCGAGCTGGATGCAGCATTTCGACGAGGCGGACCTGCACGGCATGCAGGCACTCGCGTACCGGACGCTCGCCGACCACGACGCGGCGGCGGCGCCGGTCGCCGCGTCGCACGCCAAGAAGGCGCTGCGGCTGCGCGGGGAGGGGTACCAGCGGTCGCAGATCTTCGACTACATCTCGATGGCCTCGGCCTGCTTCATCGCGGACGAGCCGGAGCAGGCCGACCGCTACGCCCGCCTGGCCCTTGTCTCCATGAACGAGACGTCCTCGCACCGGACCTGGGACCGGCTGCGGGAGATGTACCGGCTCACCGGCCAGTACTCGGGCTTCGCGCGCATCGAGGACCTGCGCCAGGAGATCGAGCTGGCTCTGCCGGACGCCCCCGTACGGCGCGCTCCGCACGGATCGGAGGTGTAGGCCGAGCGGTGGCAGGCACGGGGACGAGAAGAAGGCCGCGCCGTCGCGGCGCGGCCACCGCAACGGCGCGGCCACCGGTCGGGGAGCCGGGGGCGCCCCGAGGTCACCTCGTCAAAGCCTGCCCGGCTGCCGGTCCGCCTGGCCGCCCACCCGGGCCACGAGCACGCAGGCGTCGTCCTCGCGCTCGCTCTCTCCGAACTCCTCGATCACCAGCCGTACGCAGTCCTGCGCCGAGCGCGCCGCCGAGAACCTCGGGGCGAGTGCCAGCAGCCGCTCGGTCCCGTCCGCGCGGCTGAACTCGATGCTGCGCGGGGTCAGTCCGTCGGTGTTCAGGACGAGTACGTCGCCCACTTCGAGCCGTTCCTCGGCCTGCCCGTACGTCGCTCCCGAGGTCGCCCCCAGCAGCACGCCCTCGGGCGGCAGCAGGGAGCGGCCGGAGCCGCGGCGGAAGAGCAGCGGCGCCGGATGGCCCGCTTGCGCCCAGGACAGCACGCGGCGGGAGGGATCGTAACTGCAGCACACGGCCGAGCCGAGCGCGGGCTGTACGGAGGTCTCCAGGAGTTGGTTGAGCCAGCCCATCAGCGGGCCGGGTTCGATCCCGGCCATGGCCATCCCGCGCAGGGCGCCCAGCATCATCGCCATCCCGGACGTGGCGGTGACGCCGTGCCCGGTCAGATCACCGACGGTCAGCATCGAGCGTCCGTCGGGGAGTTCGAGGGCGTCGTACCAGTCGCCGCCGATGAGCGCGCTGGTCGCGGACGGCAGGTAGTGCGCGGCCACGTCGAGCGTGCCCACTCCGTGCTGCGGGAACCGCAGGGAGCCGCGCCACGGGGGGAGCACGGCTTCCTGCAGCTCGACCGCCAGCCGGTGCTCGGTCTGCGCGATCTGCCGCTGGCGCTGGAGCGAGTCACGGGACTCGCGAACCGCCCGCTGGCTTCGGCGCAGTTCACTCACGTCCCGCAGCACGGCCCACATGGAAGCCGTGCAGCCGTCGGAGTCGAGCACCGGCTCGCCCCTCATGTGCAGCGTCCGGACGCGGCCGTCGGCCCGGACGATGCGGAACTCGCCGTCGATGGGCTTACCGTCCACCAGGCAGGCGGTGACCCAGGCGGTGAGCAGCGGCTGGTCCTCGGAGAACAGGGTGGAGCCCAGTTCGTCGAGGGGGAGCGCGCCGGCCTCGGGCGAGCGCCCGAAGATCTGGAAGAGCTCGTCGGACCAACTGACCTCGTCGGTCAGGAGGTTCCACTCGGCGCTGCCGACGCGGGTCTGGCGGTCCTCGGGAGCCGGCACGGGAGCGGGCGGAGGAAGCAGCTCGACCAGCTCCGGGACGGGCGGCAGGCCCTCCTTGAGCTGGCCCAGGTGCTGGCCCAGGTCGTCGAGGTGGTGGACGGCGAGATCGCACAGCGCCCGCTGCCAGCGGCCCTGGGCGTCGTCGTCGTCCACGACGGTGTCGCGGCGCACCGCGTCCACCTCTCCCCGGAGCCGCCGGGTCTGAGAGATCAGGGCGTCCACCGACCCCGGCTCGGGCGGCTGCGCGGGACGGTCCGCGAACAGGTGGGACGGCATGAGAACTCCGATACAGGCGCGGCACGGCCAAGTCTGAAGGAAGGACCGGTAACGACTGTTGCACAGGCCGCCACGACGTGTAAGGCGTTTGGCAACATCCGCCACGTCCTTGCTTCCGACATATGCCCGAGGCCTTCCGGTCGCACCGTCCCGTGCGAACGAATCCGGTCAGCCGTGCCGGAGCGCGGAACGGACGCCGCGTCAGGACACCATGACCGGTACCGGGTGGATCTCGTCGGCGGGGTGCCCCGCGCGCGCGTGGACCCGCTGGACCGCGTCGGCGGAGGGACCCTCCGACAGGCAGTAGACGGTGCCCGACTCCGGGTCGGCCCAGGCCCGCTGGAAGTGGACGCCCTCGTCCGCCTCGACGGCCAGGTCCGCCTTGTGGGCGGCGGCCAGCTGCTCGGTCGTGATGCCCTTCATGCCGGTGTGGACGTCCATGAACATGGTCATGGCGGACCACCTCCCTTTCCTCCCCTCCATCGTGCGCTCGGCCCGGTGCCGCGTCGAGCCGAAAAGGCCGGAGCCGGGGGAGGTGCGGAAGCCGGGGGCCGGGGGAGTAGGGGGAGGTGCGGGAGCGCCAGGAGCGGCGGGAGCGGCGCGTGCGGCAGAGGCGGCCGGAAATCGGCCCCGCCTCCGGCGTCGGTCGATCGTACGGCCGACCTGTACGAGCATTTCGTACCCGAGGTATTCTTCGCGGCCGCGCCCGACCCGCCCGCGCCGGTGTGGGCGACCTGTTCATCCCGGCCGGTGTGTCCGCACCTCCGCCCCGGCTGTCCGTGGCGCGGCGGCCCGCAGGTGAGCGGGCGGCCGCGCCGGAGTCGGACGGGCGGGAACGGCCGGCGGGTCAGCGCAGGAGCTTCTGCTTGGCCTGCTGGTACTCGTCGTCGCTCAGGTCGCCCTTCGCCTTGAGCTCGGAGAGCCGGACCAGGTCGTCGGCGGTCGCCCGCTGCGGATCCTTGACGGTGTCCCGGATGTAGGCGTTGAACGCCTCCTGGCGCTCCTGCGCGTGGGTGATCTCGCGCTTGCCCATGTTCTTGCCCCGGGCGATGACGTACACCAGCACGCCGAGGAAGGGGATCAGGATCAGGAACAGCAGCCAGGCGGCCTTGAGCCAGCCGTTCATCTCGTGGTCGCGGAAGATGTCCACGATGACGCGGAAGAGCAGCACCAGCCACATGACCCACAGGAAGATCCACATCACGGTCCAGAACGCACCGAGTACCGGGTAGTCGTAGGCCAGGTAGGCAGACGCATGCATGGCCGTCCTCCTTCCGTCCGGGCGGCGGCCGCCCCCGTGCCGCATCGACCGCGGCGGCGCCGATGCGATCACCATCGCAGCGCCTTCCCAAGATCGCCACCGCTCGGCGGCCGAGCGGTTCCCGGCAGGACACAGCGCTCACGGGGTCATCAATGCGGCCAAAATGGATAATCATGCCCGGATGAGGCGTATCCATGCGAAGCGCATGCTGGTCGGCGAGCCACTCGACACCGCGCGCCTGGGCGAGACCCTGCTGCCCAAACGGCTCGCCCTGCCGCTCTTCTGCAGCGATCCGCTCTCCTCCGTGGCCTACGCCACCGAGGAGATCCTGCTGATCCTCGCCCTCGGCGGCGTCGCACTGCTCCACCTCAGCTGGTACGCGCCGCGGCCATCGTGTTCCTGCTCGTGGTGGTCATCGCCTCCTACCGGCAGACGTGCCACGCCTACCCCGGCGGCGGCGGCGCCTACGTCGTCAGCTCCGAGAACCTCGGCCCCACCGCGGCCCTCACGGCGGCCAGCGCGCTGCTCGTCGACTACGTGATGACCGTCGCCGTCTCCGTGGTCTCCGGCATCGCCGCCATCACGTCCGCGATCCCCGCACTCGACGACCACGAAGTCGGCCTGTCCGTCGGGTCCGTGGTGCTGCTGACGCTGATGAACCTGCGCGGAGTACGCGAGTCGGGCCGGGTCTTCGCCGTCCCGACCTACGGCTTCGTCCTCGTCATCTACCTCATGTTCGCGTTCGCCGCCGTCCGGATGGCGACCGGCGCCACCATCCGCGCCGAATCCGCCGACCTGCCCATCGTCGAGGCGGGCACGTACACCGGCCTGGCCCTCGTACTCCTCACGATGCGCGCCTTCGCCTCCGGCTGCACCGCCCTCACCGGCGTCGAGGCGATCAGCAACGGCGTCCCCGCCTTCCGGAAGCCGAAGGCCGAGAACGCGGCCACCACGCTCGCGGTGATGGGCGTCCTCTCCGTCACGATGTTCGTGGGCATCACGGCCCTCGCCATGTCCTACGAGGTGCACGTCGCCGCCGACCCCACCGAACTGGGGCTGCCGCCCGGCACCCCCACCTCCACCGCCCTCGCCCAGATCGGCCGCGCCACCTTCGGGAGCTGGCACTTCCTGTTCTACCTGCTCCAGGCCGTCACCGCCGGCGTGCTGATCCTGGCCGCCAACACGGCCTTCAACGGCTTCCCGATGCTCGCCTCGATCCTGGCCAGGGACCGGTACGCGCCCCGCCAGCTCTTCAACCGCGGCGACCGACTCGTCCACTCCAACGGCGTCGTACTCCTCGCGCTCGCCGCCATCGCCCTGATCGTCGCCTTCGACGCCGAGCTGACCCGCCTCATCCAGCTCTACATCATCGGCGTCTTCGTCTCCTTCACCCTCTCGCAGGCCGGCATGGTCCGGCACTGGCGCAGGGAACTCGCCGCCCCCGCGACCCCGCGCGAGGAGCGGGTGCACATCCACCGCCGGCTCGCCATCAACGCCGTCGGCGCCACCATGACCGCCCTCGTCCTCGTCATCGTCCTCATCACCAAGTTCACGCACGGAGCCTGGCTCGTCGTGATCGCCATGCCGCTCCTCTTCCTCGGCATGAAGGGCGTGCGCCGCCACTACGACGAGGTCGCCGTGCAGGTCACCGCCGCCCCCGGGGCCAGGCCGCGCAAACCCGCCCGCCACCATGTGCTGGTCCTGGTGGCCTCCGTCCAGGCACCCACCCTCAAGGCCCTCGGCTACGCGCAGGGACTGCGGGCCGACACCCTCACCGCGGTCACCGTCGCGGCGGACGAGGAGGAGGCGGCGCGACTGCGCCGGGACTGGGCCGAGCACGACCCCGGGATGCCGCTCAAGATCCTGCACTCCCCGTACCGCGAGGTCGTCGGGCCGATCCTGGCGCACGTCCAGGAGCTGTCGGCCGCCTCCGCGAACGACATGCTGTCCGTGGTGATCCCGGAGTACGTCGTGCGGCCACTGGTGGGAGCAGCCCCTGCACAACCAGAACGCGCTGCGGCTCAAGGCGCGGCTGCTCTTCACGCCGGGGGTCGCGGTGATCGACGTGCCGTACCTGCTGGAGTCCGCGCGCCCCGCCGGGAAGCCGGAGCCAGCCGACCCGGAGCGGTAGGCACGAGGGCCGCGGCGGCGAAGCCCCAAGCCGGGCGACGGCCGCGGTGGCGAGGGCTCCGCCGCTACGAGGGTTCCGGCCGTCCGGGACCCCGCTCCCCGGCCGCCCGCTGGAGCACCGCCGTGTGCGCCAGCGCCAGCTCCACCACGTGCGCCGGGTCGGACAGGGAGCGGCCGGTGAGCTGCTCCAGCCGCCGCAGCCGGTTGGAGACGGTGTTGCGGTGGCAGTACAGCCGCTGTGCGGCGTACGCGGTCGAGCCCTGGCAGCCCAGCCAGGTGCCCAGGGTCGTCAACAGCACCCGGCGGTCCTCGGCGGGCAGGGCCAGCACCGGCCCCAGCACCACCCGGCGGAGCCGGTCGGCGAGTTCCGCCTGAGCGGCGACCAGCGCCGCCGGCAACCGCTCGTCCAGCAGCGCGGTGCGGGGGGCGGCGGCCACCGGTACGGTGCGCAGCGCCAGCGCCGCCAGCCGGTACGACCGGGCCAGCTCGGCAGGCGCCGCCACGACCGGACCGACCCCGGCGCGGACCCCGAGCGGCGCGAGCAGCTCCCGTACGGACTCCAGCGGGTGGGGGCCCAGCTCGACGACCCCGGCCTCCCCGTCGGCGCGGACGCGCCACAGCACGCGGGGCCCGTCGGCCGGGGCAGCGCCCGTGCCCGCCGCGGAGGCGGTGGCGGGCCCCGGCCCGCAGGCGGCGGGCCCCTGCCCCAGGACGACCACGGCGAACCGGCCCCGGTCCGGCAGTCCCAACTGGACGGCGGCCTCCGAGGCGGTGGGACCTCCGGCCGCGCCCGCGCCGTCCAGCAGGGCGTCCAGCAGGGCGGCGCGGCGCTCCCGGTCGCGGTCGGTCCGGGTGGCCTCGGTGTGCCGGTAGGCCTCGGCCACCGCGTCCGTCATCTGGTCCAGCACGTCCCACAGCGCGGTCGCGCCCGGCACCATCCCGGGCAGCGCCGCCCGGTCGTGCGCGGCCACCGCCTCGGTGAGGGTCTGCCAGAGGAGCCGCCCGCTCCGTCGGTAGGTGCGCAGCAGCGAGGTCAGCGGCAGTCCCTGCTCGGCGCGGAGGGTCCCGGTCGCACGGGCGTCCGCCAGCTCGACGGGCAGGCCGCGGGAGCTGCGGACCAGCCCCTCGACGGCCTGGCGGAGGTTGTGGTGGATCCGCTCGCGCAGTTCGGCCCGGCCGAGCAGGGCGGCGTACGCGGGATCCTCGGCCAGGGTCAGGGCGGCGAGCCGGTCCGCCGCGACCGCGATGCGGCGGGCCAGGTCCTCGCGTATCTCCTCGATGATCCGCTCCATGAGGCGCAGCCTGACACGGGGGAGGGGGCGCTGGGGAGGGCCGCGACACCGGCGCCGCCACCGCGCCCGCCGCCGGGCCCGCCGTCGGTCCGCCGCCGGGTCCCGTCGGCGCGGGGAGCGGGCCGGGCCGCTCCCGCGGCGGACACGGCCTGACACCGCATGAGTTGATCTTATGCTCAGGTTTACGCGCGTCCGCTGGTTTTGCGGCCGGTGAAGGACTTTGATGGGTTCGCCAGGCCTCGCACCGGAGCAGGGGGACTACTCATGGGCACCGACCGCAGCCACAAGGCCAGCACACCCACTCTCATCGGTTCCGTGCAGCGTGCCCTGCGCCTCGTGGAAGCGATGCACGCGGAGGGCGGCGCGACGGCCAAACGGCTCGCCCGGCTCACGGGCATCCCGCTGCCCACCGTCTACCACCTGCTGCGGACCCTCAGCCACGAGGGCTACGTCCAGCACGAGGACGGTTCGTTCCGGCTCGCGGACGATCTTCCGCTCGCTTCGTGATCAAAAGTCGACGGGTTCCGGCCAAGCTCTCACGCCGTTCGACGCATGTTCCAGCGGAAAATGCCAGAACGCCCTTTCGGCCTGTGGAAGTTGAGTAAGTTCCCTCCTGTCGCGCCGTACGACCGTGCAGCCCGCACGTCCGGCCGGGAGGGGAGCCCGCGTGCCCGGGATCGACGAATGCCTGCTCGAAGCCATGGCCTTGCCAGGTGCGCGGGGGGCCGCGCTGGTCGACTGGAGCAGCGGACTGGCCCTCGGCACCGCCGGTGAGTCACCCGTCGGCGATCACGAGACCACCGCCGCCGAGACCGCCGAGCTGGCCCGGGCGGCCGCCGAGTACGAGTCCTTCGCACCCGTACCCGGCCTGATATCCGACGACGGGGACTCCGCCGGCCCACCCGTCGAGGACCTCATCGTCACCACCCGCACCGGCTACCACGTGCTCCGCTTCGTCGAGACCAGCTTCGACAGCAGCGTCTTCCTGCACCTGTGGCTGGACCGCACCGACGGCAACCTGGCTCTCGCCCGCTTCAGACTCCGCGCCCTGGCCGAAGGGCTGGTGCTCAGGTGACCACCCCGGCCGCGGCGACCGGGATCTCCGTCGCCGTCTCCCCCCTGCTCACCCGCCTCGCCGCCGAGCGCGCGACCGGAGCCCTGCTCCGCGACCGCGGCACCCTCTTCCTGGAGGACGGCCGCATCGTGCACGCCGAGAGCCCGGCCACTCCCGGCCTCGACGTCCTGCTCACCGCCGGCGGGGGCCTCGCCCCCGAACGCTGGCGCGAGGCCGTCGACCGGGCCGGCGCCCGCCGCCAGGTGGCCCGCTTCCTCGTCGACAGCGGCGGCCTCGCCGGCGGTGAGCTGGAGATCTGCCATCTGGCCGCCATCTTCGACGCCGCGTTCTTCGCCCTGTCGCCGGGCAGCGGCCCCTCCCGGTTCCGCCGCGGGGCCACCCACTGGATCGGCTCGGTCCGCTCGGTACCGGCCGCCGCCGTGGAACGCGAGACCCGGCGCCGCCGCGAGCTGCTCGACGCGGTCTGGCCCTACCCCCTGCTGGACACCGCGCCGGTGGTGCCCCGCACCGCAGCCCCGGGCCAGACGGTCACCGCCCGGCAGCGGTTCCTGCTGGACCGCGCCGACGGCTTACGGACCCCGGCCGACCTGGCGTGGGTCCTGGGCCGGCCGGCCTTCCACACCCTGCTCGACGTACGGCGCCTCGCGGCGGCCGGACTGGTCGAGACCCCCCACGCGCCGGCCCCCCAGCCGGCCGCGCCCCGCCTGCCCGACTGGATGACCCAGGCCCAGTCCCCGGACGTGGCGCTGCTCCGCCGGTTACGCGACGCACTGGAGGCAAGCCTGTGAGGCTCCCGCTGCGACCGGTCCTGCGCGCCGACCGCCCCGAGCGGAGGCAGCCCGAAAGGAGAAAGGCCGACATGAGTACGGTGCCAGCCGAGGCGGCGGCCGAGATACTCGCCGAGCTCCGCAGACTGCGCGCCCGGTTGCCCCAGCTCACCGGCGCCCTCGCCGCGAGCGCCGACGGCCTGGTGCTCGCCCACGACAGCGCGGCCACCGAGGCCGAATCCGTCGCCGCCCTGACGGCCGCCGCCCTCGGAGTGGCGCAGCGCCTCAGCGACTGCACCGGCCAGGGGGGATTCCGCGAGCTGCTCGTACGGGGTGAGCGCGGGTACACCGCCACCTACGCGGCGGGCGAGGCCGCCGTCCTCACCCTCATCGCGGAACCGCGTGTCAACGTCGGACGGCTCCACCTGGAAGCCAGACGTTCCAGCCTGCGGATATCCGAGCTCATCGACCACACCCTCGGCAGGCGGGGCCCCGGCGCCCCGTCGGCCTGACCCCGCGTCCCCGCGGTGCGACCGCACCGCACCCGAAGACCGGGACCCGCGCACCGGGCCCCGTAGCCAGTGAAAGAGAAAGAGGAACACGTCATGGTCAATGTGGAGACCGCGCTCAAGGAAGCCACCACCACGATCGAGGGCGCGATCGGCGCCGCCCTGGTCGACTACAGCAGCGGCATGGCCCTCGGCACCGTCGGCGGCGGCAAGGAACTCGACCTCACGGTCGCCGCCGCGGGCAACACCGACGTGGTGCGCGCCAAGGTCCGGACGATGGAGATGCTCGGCCTCAAGGACGAGATCGAGGACATCCTCATCACCCTCGGCGGGCAGTACCACCTCATCCGGCTGATGAAGGGCCGGAACTCCACCGGCTTCTTCCTCTACTTGGCACTCGACAAGCAGCGGGCCAACCTCGCGATGGCCCGCCATCAACTGAAGAAGATCGAGGCCGAACTGGAGATCTGACCGGCTCGCGAGCCCGTCGGACCGCGTCGTCGAGGTGGCGGGCGGCTTAATTCTTTGCCGTCCGCCCCGACGATCGGCCGCACTATGTCCGGGATGCGGCGACTTTATGATTCTGTTACAGAGTAAGATGCTGTGAGTAGCTGATCATCGATAAAGCATAAAAAGCTGGAGAACCCGCCACCCATGCCCCCGCGCCTGAGCATCGTCGTCCCCGTCTACAACGTCGAGCTCTACCTCGACGAGTGCCTGGAATCCATCGCCGCTCAGACCTTCGAAGACTTCGAGGTCATCCTCGTGGACGACGGGTCCACGGACACCAGCGCCGTCATAGCCAAGGCCTTCGCCGCGCGGGACAAGCGCTTCCGCGTGGTCATGCAGGACAACGCCGGCCTCGGTGCGGCCCGCAACGCGGGTGCTCGGCACGCGGACAAGGACAGCGAGTACCTGGCGTTCGTCGACAGCGACGACACGATGCCGGACTACGCGTACCAGCGGCTCATCGAAGCCCTCGACGAGACGGGCTCGGACTTCGCCGGCGGCAACGTGAAGCGCTTCCGCTCCGTCGGCATGCAGCAGTCCTGGGGCCACCGGGCGGCCTTCGCCAAGACCCAGCTGAAGACGCACATCTCCAAGTTCCCGGCGCTGGTCACCGACCGCACCGCGTGGAACAAGGTCTACCGGCGCAGCTTCTGGGACCGGCACGGCTTCCAGTACCCCGAGGGCATCCTCTACGAGGACGCGCCCGTCAGCATCCCGGCGCACTACTTCGCCTCCAGCGTCGACATCCTCAGCGACTGCGTCTACCACTGGCGGGTCCGCGAGACGGGCGAGCGCTCCATCACCCAGCGCTCCACCGACCCGGTCTCCCTCATCGACCGCGTGACCTCCGTCCGCCTGGTCCGCGAGTCCCTCAAGGCCAAGCAGGGACAGGGCGCCAAGTACACCCGCTACCTGCGCGACTACGACTACAACGTGCTGAGCGAGGAGCTCCCGCTCATCTACAAGTACGTCGGGGAGGGCGGCGCCGACTTCCGCGCCGCGTTCGTCAAGGAGGTCGGCGGCCTGGTCCGGGAGATCGGCACCGGCCCCTGGTCCGACCTCACCGTCGCCGACCGCCTCAAGGCGTACCTCGCCAGCGAGGGCCGGGTCGAGGAGTTCATCGCCCTCCAGGACCACCAGCGCGACTACCACTACAGCGTGCCGGTCAAGGGCCTCGCCCGCCCGCAGGCCGACTACCCGTTCCTGCAGGGCCGCCCCCCGGTCCCCGCCAAGATCCTCACCCTCGGCCCGCGCGAGCGCCGCGTCGTCAGCCGCCTGGAACAGGCCGCCTGGGCCGACGGCAAGCTGCTGCTGCGCGGCTACGCCCTGCCGGGCCACCTCGGTGCGGAGAGCCGCCTCGGCTCGCGCAAGATGCTCGTCTTCCGCGAGGGGGGCAAGCGCCGCCGCTCCGTCGTCAGCACGCGTACGGTCGCCTCACCCATGGCCTCGGTCAACGCCCCGCACCTCGCGCTGCGGCACGCCGACTGGGCCGGCTTCACCGCCGTCGTCGACCCCTCGATCTTCCAGTCGGGCGGCACCTGGCGCGAAGGGATATGGACCACCTCGGTCGCCGTCACCGGCGCGGGCGGCCTGCACCGCGCCCGCCTGCGCGGCGGCGAGCAGAACACCGGGCAGAACCCGCCCCCGCACTGGGTCGCCCCGGACGTCCGGATCGTGCCGACCGTGGCCGGCGCCTTCACCGTCCAGGTCGAGCTCGTACGGGCCCGCGCCCTCGACGTCCGCCCGGCCGGTGACGACGCCGTGGAGATCGCCGGCGAGGTCGCCGCCGAGGTCGGGGCCACGGCCCTGCGGGCCGTCCACGTCAGCACCGGCGCCACCCTCTCCTTCCCGCTGGAGACCGGCGCCGCCGCCGGCTCCGGACGCGTCCCGTTCACCGTCCGCGTGCCGCTGGCCGACCTGGCCGCCGTACCGGACGCCGCGTGCGAGCCGGGCGAGTGGACCCCGGAGCCCTGGAGCCTCTCGGTGCTCGCGGCCGACGGCACCGAGCACCGCCTGGTCCACGACGAGCGAGGCGGCTTCGCCGGCCTGGTCCTGCCGCTGCCCGGCGAGGACACCGGCCGCGCCCTGTTCGCCAAGCGAGGCAACACCGGGCACCTGACCCTCTCCGTGCAGCCCTCGCCGCCGCTGGTCGACGCGGTCGCCGCGAAGGACGGCGCCGTGACCCTGCGGGGCCGGTTCGTCGCGCCCACCGACGAGCCCTACGAGCTCGTCCTGCACAACGCGCACGGCGCGGAGTTCAGCTACCCCGTCACCCGCGACGGCGACACCTTCGAGACCACCTTCGAACCCGTGCTCCCCGAGGCGTACGCCGGCCGCACCACCCTCCCCGAGGGCCGCTGGTGGCCGACCCTTCGCCCGGCCGCCCAGGGCGGAACCACGGCCGGCCTGCTCGGCGTCGACCGCGGCGCCCCCGTGCAGGTGGCCCCCGGGCTGCTCTTCGCCGGACCGGTGCCCCTCACCGTGCTGGGCCGCCGCATGCGGGTCGAGACCCGCTTCTACGACCGCGTGGTGCTCGTCGCCGACCCGCTGCTCAGCCCGCACGACCGCTCCAACTTCGCCCAGCGCGTGGCCCGTTTCGAGACCTACCCGGCGCAGCGCGCCCTCCCGGTCAAGGACGTCGTGCTCTACGACACGTTCCGCGGGAACGGCGCGGGCGACTCGCCCCGCGCCATCCACGAGGAGCTGCTGCGCCGCGGTGAGAAGCTGGAGCACGTCTGGCTGGTCCGCGACGGCCGCGCCGAGGTCCCCGCGACCGCGCGCGCCGTCCAGTACGGCAGCGTCGAGTCCTGGGAACTGCTCGCCCGCGCCCGGTACTTCGTGACCAACGACAGCGTGCCGATCCGCTTCCAGCGCCGTCCCGGACAGGTTGTCGTCCAGACCTGGCACGGCACGCCGATCAAGCAGATCGGCCACGACTTCGTCCACGACTACTACACCAGCCCCGAGATCCTGGAAGGGCTGGCGCACGACAGCGCCCAGTGGTCGCTGCTCGCCTCCCCGAGCTCCTACGCCACGCCGCTGCTCAAGCGCGCGCTCGGCTACGACGGCGAGGTCATCGAGGTCGGCAGCCCGCGGACGGACGCCCTCGTGCGGCCCGACGCGGAGCGCGTCGCGGAGGTCCGCCGCCGCCTCGGCCTGCCCGAGGGCAAGAAGGTCGTCCTCTACATGCCGACGTGGCGGGAGAACTGCGAAGGCTGGTCGGGCGGCTACAAGCTGGACCTGCGGATCGACCTGGAACAGGCCCGCCGCGCACTGGGTGAGGACCACGTCCTGCTGGTCCGCGGCCACCACCACGTCAGCGAGCAGGTCCGCGACGGCGTCCGCGACGGCTTCGTCGTCGACGTCTCCCGCTGGCCCGACGCCACCGACCTGCTGCTCGTCGCCGACGTGCTGGTCTCGGACTACTCCTCCGCGATCTTCGACTTCGCGCTGACGGACAAGCCGATCCTGCTCTTCACCTACGACCTGGAGCACTACCGCACCACGCTGCGCGGCTTCAACTTCGACCTGGCGGAGAAGGCCCCCGGCCCGCTCCTGTCGGACTCCGCGGAGTTGGTCCGGGCGGTGCGCGACCTGGACGCGGTGAGCGCCGAGTACGCCGCGGCGCGGGCGGCGTTCCGCGCCGAGTTCTGCGACCTCGACGACGGCCGCGCCGCGGAGCGCGTCGTCGACCGCATGCTCGCGAAGGGCGCCGAGGCCGCGAGGTAGGCCGGACGGGCGAAACGCAGGCGAACACGGACCGGCTCCGGGCCCACCGATGAATTTCGGGCCCGGGGCCGGTCTGTATGGGAGGGAACGGATCGAACCGCCCCCCCACGCGCCTGGAGGCAGCCATGACCAGCAACGGATTCACCACGTGCCTGTGGTTCGACGGCGACGCGGAAGCCGCCGCCGACTACTACCTGTCCGTCTTCAAGGACGGCAGGCTCGGCCGCGTCGGCCGCTACACGGAGGCGGGGCCGGGCCCGGCCGGCTCGGTCATGGTCGTCGAGTTCGAGATCAACGGGCAGCGGTTCATCGGTCTCAACGGAGGCCCGCAGTTCCCCTTCACCGAGGCGGTCTCCTTCCAGATCCGCTGCGCCGACGAAGCGGAAGCGGACTACTACTACGAGGCGCTGACCAGGGACGGCGGCCAGGAATCGGCCTGCGGCTGGGTCAAGGACAAGTTCGGCCTGTCCTGGCAGGTCACCCCGGAGGAGGCCATCGAGCTGGTCGCCGACCCGGACCCGGAGCGGGCCGCGCGCGCGACCGCCGCGATGCTGGGGATGAAGAAGCTGGACGTGGCGGCGATGCGCCGCGCCGCCGACGGGGAGTGACGCGAGGCCGCGTAGGGCCGCCCGCCTCGGTCTCGGTCCTACGTACGGTCGCCGCCGCCGAGCGCGCGGACGGCCGGTGCCCGGTGAATCACGCCCCCCACCGGAGTGAGATCCACCCGCTACCCGGCCCGGTGCACCCGCCGAGCGGGTACAGAGCCGGACATGAAGCTCAAGCCCTACTTCCTCGGCGCCCTGCTGCCGGCCCTTCTCGCGCTGTCGGCCCCGGCCTCCGCCTCGGCCGCCGCCCAGGCGGACCGGGCCGCCCAGATCCAGCGGGGGCACACCGCCGCCGACATCAGCCGCTTCCTCAGCGCCTTCTACGGGGACCGGGGCCCCACGGCGCACAGCCGCGAGAACGAGGTCTCCCAGGTACTCAAGGACAAGCAGACCGTGAACAAGGAGGTCGACGTCCTGCTCTGCGCCCAGAACGAGCCGCAGGGCATCGGCGTCGGCCCGGTCACCGTCGCCCAGTCGGCCGGCGTCGGCTGGGCCACCGTCACCACGCACTGGGGAGCCGACGACACGGACACCTTCACCGCCTACGTCCGCCTCGACTCCCGGCCCATCCGGCTGGACGACGTGATCTGCGCCGGCTGAGGCCGCGGGCGGCGGGGCCGGGGCTTCGGGGCCCGGGTTTCGGGCCGGGGCCTCGGGCCGGACGGCGGTCGCACGGCGCCGCCCGGCCCGAGGGTCCGGCCTCGTTCCGCCCCGTCGCGCGCGGCGCCCGTCAGAAGTCGAACAGCACGCCGGTGGAGTTCCTCAGGCCGCACGGGTTGGCGAAGGTGTACGCGTAGTCCACCCTCGCGCCCTCCCAGACCCCGTCGGCCGTGACCGTCATCGGGTTCCACTCCCTGGTACAGGCGGTGTCCGCAGCCGGCGCCGCGAGCGCGTCCCACCCGGCCCGGTTCGCACGCAACTCGGCGCACGCGGCCGCCGGAGCGGGGTGCGTCCCGGCCGGAGCCGGCGCGCACACGAGTGTCACCGCGCGCACCACGGTGCCCGCGTCGGCGTCCTCGCCGGCCGTGAGGCCGAGCACGAGCGCCGACGGCGGGTAGAGGCTCGCCGTGCCCGCCGGTGCGGCGCCGGCCGCTCCGGGCCAGGCCAGCGCCGTGAGCGCGGTGAGCGTCATCGCGGCGGAACCGAGGGCGAGACCCCTTGTGATGGACCGCATTTCGAACACTCCCTTGAGTCGGTGTTTCGGATAGCGGACAGAGTCTTGCCCAGGCGGGGCGCGAACGCCCGTTCGTACCTCGTTTTCTCGTCACCGATCGTGTGCGGATGAGCGCAGACCGCAGCCGTCGTCGGCGGCTGACCAGTGCCGGAGCGGCCCGCCGAATCGGCTGAACACCGCCGGGAAACGCCCCGGAAACCTCCTCGGTCAGCTCGCCGTGAGGCGGGGGGCGTACAGGTCGAGCAGCCGGGTCCGGGTCTGGTGCAGCCGCAGGGCCAGGACGCGCCCCACCCAGTGCCCGACAGCCGAGCCGAAGGCGGGATCGGCGTCCATCAGCAGCCGCACGGCGGTCGCGTCGAACTCGTACGCGCGCACCGGGGTCATCGCCTCCGCCGCGAGCTGCCACACGTACGGCGGGAACAGCCACGACCAGCCCACCAGCTCGCCGGGGCCGAGGTTCTCCACCTGCGCGGCCTTGCGGCCCGGTACGGGAATCTCCAGGGTCACGGTGCCCGAGCGCACGATCCAGAAGGAATCGGCCCGCGCGCCCTCGTCGAAGATCCGGGTGCCCTCCGGGAAATTGACCTCTCGGGCCCGCGACATCAGCCGTCCGCGATGCTCGGTGGACAGGACGGCGGCGATCCGTACGGGGGAAGGTGTGCTCACGACGGCCTCCGATCACGACCCCCCACGACACTCCTGCTTCCCCCAGTGTGGCCCACGTCCGGCCGAACGGGCCCCGCCGCTCCCGGAAACCCTCGGAAGGCCGGGTGCTGGGGCGCTGGGGTGCCCGAAGCGGCGCGGGTGACCCTGCGTGGCCGCGCGGCATCGCCCGAAGTGGCGTATCCGCGTCACCACGGGTACCGGACACCTGTCCCTGGTGACGGTGCGGGAATACTCCGCCGAGGGGCCGCCCAGCAGGTACACCACCCTGGACGTGACCGCCCGGCGCCATGCCGCCGCCGTCGCGGGCGGCTCAGCGGCCGCGGGGCCCGGACGCGGTTCGGCATCCGATGCGTCAAGTGGGGTGAACAGAGCGCCGAATCCCCCTAGGGTGCGCCCGTACGCATGGTCGCGCACGGCCGGTCGGCTGTTTTCGGCCATGGCCCGACGGTCGCGCGCCCTACGGCCGTTCCGCACACCGAACTGGGGGGTTCATGCGTAGATCCCGAGGACCGGCGGCCGCGCTCGCCCTGACCCTGGTGGGAACCGCGGCGGGAGTGGGGCTCGGCCTCGCCCCGCAGGCCGCGGCACTCACCCCGCCCGTCGCCTTCACCGCGGACCCGCTGGCGACCTGGCAACCCAACGGCATCGTCTGGGCCCTCGCCGAGGCGGGCGGCCAGGTCTTCGCCGGCGGCACCTTCTCCACCGTACGGCCGCCGGCGGGCGGCGGCGGCAGCGAGCAGCCGGCCGTCAACTTCGTGGCGCTCGACGCCGCGACCGGCGCCCCGACCTCCTGCAAGCTGTCCTTCACCATCGGCTCGGGCACCGCCACCGTGCGCGCCCTCGCGCTGTCCCCGGACAAGAGCACCCTGTACGTCGGCGGCTACTTCGGGGCCGTCAACGGCACCCCCGTCTCCAGCCTCGCCGCCGTCGACGTGGCGACCTGCACCGTCGAGCAGTCCTTCCGCCCCGCTTTCGCGGCCACCGTCAGGGCGCTGGCCGTCACCGGCGACACGGTCTACGCGGGCGGCGACTTCCTCACCGTCGCGGGCCAGCCCCGCCACCGCTTCGCCGCCGTCGGCGCCACCGACGGGGCACTCAAACCCTTCACCGCCCACGCGGACGAACCGGGCCGCGCCGTCGAGGTCACCCCGGACGGCGCGAACGTGATCCTCGGCGGGGACTTCTTCACGGTCAACGGCGTGAACACGCACGCGCTGGCCGTGGTGAACGCCACCAGCGGCGCGCTCACCAGGTCCTACCCCGGCTTCATCGAGACCAACTCGGTCGTCAAGGACATCGCGACCGACGAGACCGGCTTCTACACCGCCAACGAGGGCACGGGCGGCGGCGTCTTCGACGGCCGGATCGGGCTCGACCTGCCCGGCTTCAACCAGCGCTGGCGCGACACCTGCCTGGGCGCCACCCAAGCCGTGCTGCCGTACGGGGGCGTCCTCTACAGCGCCTCGCACGCCCACGACTGCGCCAGCGTCGGCGAGTTCCCCGACGGCCAGCGCCACCACCTCCTCGCCCAGCCCACCAGCGGCACCGCGAAGCTGGGCTGGGCCCCCGACACCAACGACGGCATCGGCGAGGGCATCGGCCCGCGCGTGATGACGGTCGGGTCCAAGGCCGGCGTCCAGTACCTGTGGGTGGGCGGCGAGTTCACCACCGTCAACGGAGCGGCCCAGCAGGGCCTGACCCGCTTCGCCTCCACCGGCGACACGGGCGCCCCCACGGTCCCCGTCGCGAGCGCGGTCAGCTTCAAGCCCGGTGAGGCCCAGGTGCGCTGGCGCACGAGCCTCGACCTGGACGACAGTGCGCTGACCTACCGGATCCACCGCAACGGAGCGGCCGCCCCGATCGCGACCGTCACGGCCGACTCGCTGTTCTTCCGCCGCCCGCAGGCCTCCTGGACCGACACCACCGTCGTGCCCGGCCAGTCGTACACGTACCGGGTGACCGCGACCGACGCCGCGGGCAACACCAGCCCCCTGTCGGGGACGGCGGCCGTGACGGTCCCGCTGAAGGCGGACGGCTATCCCCACCAGGTCCGCGCCGACGGCGCCCAGCAGTACTGGCGCTACGACGAGTCGGCGCTGCCCTTCGTCGCCGACTCCTCCGCCGGCGGCGACCGCAGCGGGGTCCACTTGAACGACCCCGCACTGCGCCAGGCACCCGGCGCCGTGTCGGGAGCGAGCACCGCCATCGGCTTCGACGGCGCCGACACCCAGGTGTACGGGGACAAGCGGCAGACGGTCGGCGCGAGCTACTCCGTCGAGACCTGGTTCCGGACGGGCACGACCCGGGGCGGCAAGCTCGTCGGCTTCGGGAACAACCAGGCGCGCGGCAGCAGCCAGTACGACAAACACCTCTACATGACCAACGACGGGCGGCTCGTCTTCGGCGTCTACACCGGCGCGACCCGCACCATCACCACCGGCGGCCCCGAGCGCTACAACGACAACAGCTGGCACCACGTCGTCGCCACCCAGGGCCCGGGCGGGATGGTCCTGTACGTGGACGGCGTGCAGAAGGGCACCCTCGGCGTCACCGCCCACGAGAACTTCTCGGGCTACTGGCACGCGGGCGGCGACAGCCTCGGCGGCTGGCCGGACCGGCCGCTCAGCGACTACTGGGCCGGCCTGCTGGACGAGACCGCCGTCTACCCGACGGTCCTGAGTGCCGCGCAGGTGCAGCACCACTACGCACTGGCCACGGCGCCCGCCGACTCGGTCGTCGAGGTCACAGCCGCGGCGGACACCTACGCCAACGCGGGAGCCCCCGCGGGCAACTACGGGACCTCCGGCTCGCTCGCGGTGCGGGGAACCTCGTTCTACGCCTCGTACCTCCGCTTCGACCTGCCGGCCGCACCGCCGGGCACCGTACTGAAATCGGCCGTACTGGGCGTGAAGACGAGCACGATGAGCGGCGCCGGCACGACGGACACCGTCTCGGTGCTCCCGGTCACCGGCTCCTGGACCGAGGACGGGACGACCTACGCCAACCGTCCCGCACTGGGCGGCCCGGCCCTCGGCGCCTTCCCGGGGATCGCCGACGGCTCGGCGGTGCACACCGCCGGACTGGACACCGCGACGCTCGCGGCGGCACTGGGGAGCGGCTACTCCCTGGCGCTGAGCAGCACGGGCACGGACGCCCTGTGGCTGTGGTCCTCGGAGGCACAGGCCAACGAGGGCACACCGCGGCTGACACTCACCTTCGGCGCGCCGTGAGCCGGACGCCCGACCGCCGCGGGCGGGCCGCCCCCGGGGTGAGCGTCGCCGCCGGGTGAGTGTTGCCCCCCGGGGTGAGCGTCGCCGTCGGGTGAGCGTCGCCGTCGGCACCGCCGGATCGGAAACGGGTTCCGATCCGGCGGTGTCAGCGCGGCGCCTCCACCTCCAGGAAGCGGTGGCGGCGCGGGCCCCGGTACAGCAGGCAGACCCACCCCAGCCGCTCCAGGACGGCCGCACAGGCCGCCAGCCGCTCCTGCTCCTGCGCCGCCGCGCCACTGCCCGGCGGCCCGACCCAGGTCACCTCGACGCGGTTCGCCCCCGACGCGGCGGCGGCCACCCGGTAGCCCGTCCGCGTGCGCCGCCCCCGGGCGTCCAGCGCCGACGGCGGGAGCCCCGCCGCCTCCAGTACGAGGGCCACCGCGTGCGCCGGCCGCCGGAGCTCCCACGGGGCGGGAACCGCCGTACCGGCGGGCCCGTTCACCAGACGGCGGATTTGCAGCAGCCCCTCGTGGGCCGTGCGCAGCTCCGCCGCCCTGCCCTCGGGCGGTTCCGGGCCATCGCCCGTCGCGGCCTCGAACCCCTGCCCTGCCACGGACACCACCCACAACCCCGTCCGACTGAGTACCCCATGCCCAACGGCCTGAGTATCCGCCCCGATTCCCCGGGCCGCGGCCGCTGGTCGAATAGGGGCATGACCTCCGACGCCCCGGGCCGCGCGATCCGCCCGCGCATGCAGCACGTGACCACCGCCGGTTCGGCCCTGGCCGTGGCCCTGGTCCCGCTCGTGGTCGGCGTCCTGCTCGCCAAGACCCTGTCCGCCGACCCGATGACGCCGGTCAACGCCCTGATCGCGGGCGGCGGTCAGCGGGCCGCCCTGCCGCGCGGCGAGTGGCGGCGCCGGCGCCACACCGCCGTGCGGCGCCTGCGCGAGGCCCGGCGCCACACGTCCCGCCGCTGCGCCCACGCCCGCGGACACCGGCCCTGAGCCGGCGCGGGCGAGCTGCCGGCGGCGGGCGAGCGGTTGACGCGGCGCCCCCGGGACCGTACGGGGCGTGGGCGCGACCGGCCGCTACTCCCGACGCCGCGCGCGCAGCCAGGGCTCGGGCCAGGGTGGACTTCCCGGCCCCACTGATCCCCACCACCAGTACACGCCGCATCCACGCACCCTAGAGGCCGCCAACCGGCAGGGCCAGGGGCTCCCGTCGTGCGGCGCCTGCCGGGCGAGCCGACCCGCAGGATGGGAAACAAGGGGAGGGATCGGACATCCGGCTTGACGGGGCCGCCGCTGAGGGCGAGAGTGCGCCGACCGGGAAGCACTGTTACCCGCCGTTACCGCCGTCACCACGCTTGAGCCGCACTCCGGAGATGCCGCAGATGTTCAGATTCGCCCGCCTGTCGCCCGCCCCGGCCAGACCCGGCGGTCGCCCCGCCCCCGGCACGCGCGGCGCGGTAGTGGCGTCCCGCCGGCCCGTCGCCCCCGGTCCGGCCCAGGCCGCGCGGCGGCGGGCGGCCTGACCGGCGGGGTGGGGAGGAGGCGTCGCGCCGCCCCCCGCCCGCTGGGAGACACCATGGTCCACGATCCCGCTCAGCGCGCTGCAGCCGCCCCGGACGACCGCCGCCTCGTACGCCCGTACGCGCCCGTCGCGGCCCCGGGGCCGCTGTCACCGCCCCTGTCCCCGTTCGCACCGGTGCCCGCCGATCTCACGGACCCGGAGTCGGCCGCCGGCCCGTGGGCCGCGCCCGGCCCGGCCTGGCGGGAGAGCGGCCCGTCGACCTTCCCGGGGGAGGCGGGACCGCACACGGCGCGCACGGCCGCCGGATCCGCCGCCGTCCGCGGGGGCGGTCCGCCCGTGCCCGCGGCCGCGGAGGGGCGCGGCGGCAGCCGGCTCAAGGTCGCCGTACTCGCCCTGCTCGCGCTCGCCGCGGTCGGCGCTCTCGCCTCCCTCCTGCTCGGGCCGGACCCGGCGCCGCCGAAGGCCTCGGAGCCGCTCCGGCTGCCCGTTCCGGTCCTCCCGGCACACAGCCGGGGCCCTGACCCCGACGAGTCCGCCTCCGTACCCGCGTCGCCGTCGCGCACGCCCTCCCTCGCGCCCTCGTCCTCGCCGCGGCCGGACGCGTCGGCCGCCCAGGACCCGGGGCTCCCGACCGTGCCGCCGGGTCCGTCCGCCACCCGCCCCACCCCGCGGGCCACGGCGGCCGGGGACGGGACCCTGCGCCCCGGAGACCGGGGCCCCGAGGTGCGGGCTCTCCAGGAGCGCCTGCGGGAGCAGGGGTTCACGTACGTCAACACCACCGGCGTCTACGACGGCAACACCCGGCGCGGAGTCGCCCAACTCCAGGACGACCGCGACATCACCGGCGACCCCCGCGGTGTCTACGGTCCCGCCACCCGGGCCGCGTTCGGCTGACACCTCCGCACGTCGATGCGTACCGGGCGAGGACCGCCACCCACCGGGCGGTGCGAGCGTCCGCGGGCCGGGGCGGGGCGGCGTGGAGACTAGCATCGCGATAAACGCTGGACCAGCGAAAATGTCGACCGGAGAGTGGAGTTCGCAGTCGGTCGGGGGCCGGGGCGAGCAGCACTGCGTTCCGCCCGGCCCGCTCAGCACCGTCCTGTCCCGATCTCTCCGCGTCGCCACTCCCTGGGGGTCTCCATGTCCACACTCCGTGTCACGGTCGAAGAGCTGACCGTCCATGAGCATCCGAACGCCGACGCGTTGGAGCTGGCCCAGGTCGGCCTCTACCGGGCCGTGGTCGCCAAGGGGGCGTACCGCACGGGCGACTTCGCCCTCTACATACCGGAACAGGCCGTCCTGCCCGCCGTACTGATCGAGGAGCTGGGGCTGACCGGCCGCCTCGCCGGCGGCTCCGCCGACCGGGTCAAGGCCGTCCGGTTGCGCGGCGAGATCTCGCAGGGCCTCGTCTGCCGGCCGCGCGCGCTCGACGGCGTCGATCTGGAAGTCGCCGCGAAGGAGGGAGCGGACTTCGCGGAGCTGCTCGGCATCACCAAGTGGGTGCCGCTGATACCGACCCACATGAGCGGTGACGTCGAGTCGGCCCCCGACCTGCTGCCGTGGGTGGACATCGAGAACCTCCAGCGCTACCCGGAGCTGTTCGAGCCGGGCGAGCCCGTCGTCCTCACCGAGAAACTGCACGGGACGGCCTGCCTGTTCACGTACGTCGTCGAGGGTGAGCGGGCCCTCGTCTCCTCCAAGGGCTTCGGGGCGAAGGGCCTGGCGCTCAAGGAGGACGAGCGCAACCTGTACTGGCGTGCCGTGCACGGCCACGCCGTACACGCGGTCGCCGCGGACCTCGCCGCCCGGCTCGGCGCGACCCGGGTGGGGATCTTCGCCGAGGTGTACGGCGTGGGCGTCCAGGACCTGGCGTACGGCCACGACGTGCGCACCGCCGAGACGCCGCCGGGATACGCCGTCTTCGACGTGTCCGCCGAGATCGACGGGCAGGTGCGGTGGTTCGACCCCGCGGCGGTGCTGGCGGACGGTGAACTCCCGCTGGTGCCGAAGCTGTACGAGGGCCCGTACGAGCTCGGTGCGGTCCTGGCAGTGGCCACGGGGCGCGAGACGGTGTCGGGGCGGGGCCTGCACCTGCGCGAGGGCGTCGTGATCAGGCCGGCGGTCGAGCGGTACAGCCCGGTCGTGGGCGGCCGCGCCATCGCCAAGGCGGTCAGCCCGGCGTACCTGACCCGCAAGGGCGGTACGGAGTACGAGTGATGCGGGCGCGGACCGCACCGGAGGCCACCACCCCCGCGAGCCGGGGGTGGACCCCACCCGGGGTCGGGCGGGTAGCGGGATCGTCCGGGCGGCCGTCCGCGGACAGGCTGGATCCGGCACATACCACTGGTTACCCGACGGATCCGTAGGAGTTGTCTCGTGCGCGAACAGGCATGGCAGAGGTTGCGTTCCCCCCGGCGGCAGACGGGCGGCCGACGCGCGGCCGCCGGGATCGCCGCCGCGATGGCCGCCGGCATCATGGCGGTGGGGGTCCTGGCGCCGCCCGCGGCCGCCGCGGCCGCCGGGCCCGACACCGTCCAGCAGGGGCTGAACGCGCTGGTGCGCTCGGACGGACTGCCCGCCGCGCTGGCGAGCGTCCAGGACCGCGGCGGCCGCACCCGCACCTACACGGCCGGTGTCGGAGACATCGCCACCGGCGCGAAGGTGCCCCGGGACGGGCAGGTGCGCATGGGCAGCAACACGAAGACGTTCGTCGCGGTCGTCGTGCTGCAGCTGGTCGGGGAGGGAAAGATCGGCCTCGACGACACGGTGGACACGCATCTGCGGGGCCTCCTCCGCGGGGAGGGGATCGACGCAGGACGCATCACCGTCCGCCAGCTCCTCCAGCACACCAGCGGACTGCCCGAGTACGGGACGTACATACCCGACGACGTCCTCGCGCACCGCTACTTCGAGCCCCGCGAGCTGCTGGACATCGCGCTGGAGCACAAGGCCGTCTTCGAGCCCGGAAAGCGGTGGTCGTACAGCAACACGAACTACGTGGTGGCCGGCCTGCTCATCCAGAAGGTCACGGGCAGGCCCCTCGCGGAGGAGATCGACCGTCGCATCGTGCGGCCCCTCGGGCTGCGCCACACGTACTTCCCCGCCGCCGGCGACAAGACACTCCGCGAGCCCCACCCCAAGGGCTACCGCAGGGACGCGCCGGGCGCGCCGCTGCGCGACTCCACGGAGATCGACCCCTCCGCGGGCTGGGCGGCCGGGCAGATGGTCTCCACCAACTCCGACCTCAACCGGTTCTTCACCGCGCTCATGGACGGCGACCTCCTCCCGGCGGCCCAGCTCGCCCAGATGCGCACCACCGTCCCGATCGAGGGCACCGAGTTCGCGTACGGCCTCGGGCTCATGCGCCGGCCGCTGTCGTGCGGCGGTGTCTACTGGGGCCACGGCGGTGACATCGTGGGGTACGAGACCCGGGGCGGAGTCACCGACGACGGCCGCGCCGCCAACGTCGCGGTGACCATGGTCCCGGACGACCCGGCGGTCGCGGGGCGCGTCGGGAAGGCCGTGGACACGGCCCTGTGCCGCCGCTGAACCGCGCCCGCTACGGCGGCGACGGCTGAGGCACGGCCCGGCCCCCTCCCAGGGGTCGGGCACCCGCGCGGCCTACGCGGCGGCCTCGGCCTCCTGGAGTACGTACTCCCGCGCGCCCTCGGGGCCGCCCCAGCGCGGGTCGGCGGCCGGGACGGCGCCGCGGGAGGTGCGGTGGCCGGCGTCCCAGTCACGCAGCCGGTCCGCGCACTCGCGCGCCTGCTCGGCGACCCCGGGGTCGGCGGGGCTGACCGCGAAGTGCAGCTGCCCGACGATCGCGCGGCGCAGCAGGTACTCGCGCTCCTTCACGGGCGGGGGCGGTGTCCCGGCACGCTCGGCCGCGGTCAGCTCTTCCAGCAGGCCGGTGAGGGCGGCGGTCTCCGTGATCAGCGCCCAGAGGTCCTCGTCCACCGTGCTGACTCTCCTCTCGGGGGTGGGGGCCGCCGGCGCGGCACGGGCCCCGAGCACTCTACTGGCCGCCCGCGCGGCGTGATCACCGCCGGGTCGGGACACCGCGCGGCCACCAGGGGCGTGCGTGTGCCGCGGGTGGGGCCCGTCGGGCCGCCGGCTCAGGGCTGTGGGCAAGTGGTGGCACTGACCTGCCAGTTCCCCGCCGCTGTCCTGAATTCCCTCCGTGCTCGGCCGATTTCGGCGAGCGATATGCTGCCACCGGCCCGGGAGCCCGTACGACCACACCGGCGTGGTCGACGGACCGGCGCCAGTGACACCGCGAGCGCCGCACCGGCGCCCCCGCCCGCGCGCTCGCGTGTCCTCCGTCCCGTCCGGCAGTGCCTTCGGAGGCCTTGTGAGTACCCTGCGTCCAGAACACCCCAGCGACGGTTCCGCTCTCGTGCCGCCCCCGGGCTGTCCTGCGCACGGGCAGGGTGACGCCGGCATATCCCGGCTCCACGGGCCGGAGGCGGAGCGCGACCCGGCCGCGCTCTACGAGCGGCTGCGCCGGCAGTACGGCCCGGTCGCCCCCGTCCTCCTGCACGGTGACCTCCCCGCATGGCTGGTACTGGGCCACCGCGAGAACCTCGATGTGGCACGCACCCCCTCGCTCTACTCCCGCGACTCGCGCCGCTGGCGCATGTTCCAGGAAGGCAGGGTCGCGGCCGACTCCCCCCTGGGGCCGACCGTCGGCTGGCAGCCCATCTGCGTCTTCGCCGACGGCGAGGAGCACCAGCGGCTGCGGGGCGCCGTCACCGACAGCCTGGCCCAGTTCGACCGCCGGGGCGTACGCCGCTATGTCGTCCGCCACACTAAGCAGCTCGTCGGAACCTTCGCCGAGGCGGGCCGGGCCGACCTGATCCCCCAGTACGCCGAGAAGCTCCCGATGCTCGTCATGACGCAACTCCTCGGCATGCCGGAGGAGTACGGTCCCCGCCTCGTGCGTGCCTGCCTCGACCTGATGAAGGGCAGCGAGACCGCGCTCGCCAGCAACGACATGCTGGTGGTCACGCTGCGCGAGCTGGTCAGGCGCAAGCGAGAGACGCCCGGCCGCGACCTCGCCAGCTGGCTCATCGGCCACGAGGCCGGCCTGAGCGACGACGAGGTGATGGAGCACCTGCGTCTCGTGCTCGTCGCCGCGAACGAGACCACGGTGAACCTGATCGCGAACACGCTCAGGATGGTGCTCACCGACCCGCGCTTCCGCGCGAACCTGGCCGGCGGCCACATGACGCTCCCCGACGCGCTGGAGCAGGTGCTGTGGGACGCGCCGCCGCTGTCGGTCATCCCGGGACGGTGGGCGACGGGAGACACGGTCCTCGGCGGCCGGCAGATCCGCAAGGGCGACATGCTGCTGCTCGGAGTGGCGGCGGGCAACGCCGACCCGGAGATCCGCCCCGACCTGACCGCCCCCGTCCACGGCAACCGTTCGCACCTCGCGTTCAGCAGCGGTCCGCACGAGTGCCCCGGGCAGGACATCGGCCGGGCCATCGCGGCCGAGGCCATCGACACCTTGATGACCGAGCTGCCCGGTCTGACGCTCACCGTCCCGGAGAGCGAGCTCAGGACGAGCACCTCGTGGGTCTCGCAGCGCGTGGACACGCTGCCCGTCACCTTCCCGGCGCGCCGGGCACCGGCCGGCGACGGCTCCACGACGCGGTCCCGGGTCCGGCTCCCGGAGCTCCCCGAGGTGACGCAGGGGGGAGCGGCGGCTGTGGCGTCGGGCGTGGCTTCGGGCGTGCCGTCGGGCGTGGCTTCGGGCGTGCCGTCAGGTGTGCCGGGAGGTGTCCTGACCGCGCGTCGGCCGTGGTGGAAGTCCCTGCTCCCGCGGCGCTGACCGGACGCCGGCGGAGCGCCGCCGCACGGTCGGCGGCCCGCCGCTGGATCGCCGCCCGGACGTCGCCGGTACGTCGCCCGCACGTCTCCGCCGGGGCGGCCGCGCGTCGCCAACTCGTCCCCGATCGGCCCGTACCGCTCCGGTGCCGGTACGGGGACCCCTTGGACGGGCGGATTCCGGTGGGTACCATCGCCGGGATGTTGATCACCCTTGCCCGGCGTTGAGTGTGCCTCCGGCACAGACCCACACCGTCCTCGTGTGGTCAGGGGTTCGCACGGACGGCTGAGAGGCAACCAAGAATGAGGCAGGGGACCGAGTTCACCGTTCCGCCCACCTACGCTCCGATACCCCCCGCCATCCATCCCCGCCACGCGGCGGTCGACGCCCAGACCGCCGCCTGGGCCGAGACGTTCGCGATCGGTTCCGAGGAGCTGCGGGGCCGGCTCGTCCGCCACGACATCGGCACCTTCTCCGCGCGGATCCTGCCCGCGGGCCACGAGGAGGTCGTCGCGCTCCTCTCCGACTTCGTGCTGTGGCTGTTCGGTGTGGACGACGGTTTCTGCGAGGAGGGGGCGCTGGGGCGAAGACCGGGCGATCTCACCGCCGCACTGCACCGGTTGCTGCGCGTGGCGCAGAACCCGGAGGCGCCGATGCTGCTCGACGACCCGCTCGCCCGGGGCCTGCGCGACCTCAGGCGCAGAGTCGCCCGCTACGGCACGGCCGGCCAGACCGCGGCCTGGGTCGCGGCGCTCCGCGAGTACTTCTTCTCGGTCGTGTGGGAAGCGTCCCACCGCACCGCGGGCACGGTGCCCTCGCTCAACGACTACACCCTGATGCGCCTCTACGACGGGGCTACCACCGTGGTGTTCCCGCTGCTGGAGATGGGGCACGGGTACGAACTCGGCGCGCACGAGCGGGACCGGCCGGACGTGCGGGCCGCGGCGGAGATGGCCTCGTTCGTCATCACCTGGGACAACGACCTCTTCTCCCACCACAAGGAGAGCCGCGGCGCCGGCTACTACCTCAATGTCCTGCGGGTGCTCCAGCACGAGTACGCGATCACCCTCGACCAGGCCTTGGCCCTGGCGATCGGCCAGCGGGACCGGGTGCTGTGCGCCTTCCTGCGCCTCTGGGACTCCCTGCTGGACGACGCGAGCCCGCAGCTGCGGCAGTACCTCCAGAGCCTCGCCTCGTTCATCCGCGGCTCACAGGACTGGGGCATCACCTCGCTGCGCTACACCACCCCCGAGGATCCGGCCTCCCTGCCCACGCACTTCACGGACTCGCCGAGCGACACCAGCCCCGACCCCCTGGACATCCCCGCCATCTCCTGGTGGTGGGACCTGCTGCCCGCCGGGCCTCCGCGTACGGTCCACCACCCCGCCCCCGGTCGCGCCCCGTTCGCGCACGGCACCACGACCGCGTAGAAGAAAGGATTCGCCGTGTCACTACCGTTGAAGGCGGTCCCACGTGCCCCCGGGGGGATCCCGCTCCTCGGGCACGCCGTGAAGCTGGGACGCCGGCCGCTGCAGTTCCTGCGGTCGCTCAGCGAGGTCGGCGACCTCGTGCGGGTCGACCTGGGGACGATGCCGCTCTACGTCGTCACCAGCGCCGAACTCGTCCGCGACGTCACGGTCACCCAGGCCCGCGCCTTCGAGAAGGGCCGACTGTACGACCGGGTGCGGCCCCTGGTCGGCAACGGCCTGGCCACCGCCGGGGGAGATGTCCACCGCCGTCACCGCCGGCTGATCCAGCCCATGTTCCACCAGACGCGCATCGCCGACTACGCGCAGATCATGAGCGACCGGGCCGTCGCCCTCGCCGAGTCCTGGACCCCCGGCCGGCGCATCGCCGTCGAGCAGGTGATGGGGGAGCTGGCCATCGACATCCTCGCCGAGACCATGTTCTCGACCGACATCGGACGCCCGGCCGTCGGCGCGGTCCGCCGGGACCTGCCCGTCATCCTGAAGAACATGCTCTTGCGGGCCGCGTCGCCCAAGCTGCTGGACCGCCTCCCCATTCCCCCCAACCGGGCGTTCGACGCCGCCGCGCAGAGCATGCGCCAGGTCATCGACGACGTCATCGCGGGCACCCGCCGGTCGGGGCAAACCGATCAGGCCGACCTGCTGTCCGTGCTGCTGGCGGCACGCGACGCCGACACCGGGGAGGCGCTCACCGACGAGGAGGTCAGGGACGAGCTCGTCACCATCCTGTTCGCGGGCACCGAGACCACGGCGTCCACCCTCTCCTGGGCCCTCCACGAGATCGCCCGGCACCCGGAGGTCGAGAAGCAGCTGGTGGCCGAGGTCGACGAGATCGTCGGCAGCCGCCCCGTGACCATCGAGGACGTCCCCCGCCTGACCGGTATCCGGCGGGTGCTGGACGAGGTGATCCGCCTGCACGGTGTCACGCTCCTCATGCGCCGCACGACCGAGGAGGTCGAGCTGGGAGGGTTCACCATCCCCGCCGGCAAGGAGGTCGGCTTCAGCCTCTACGCCCTGCACCGCGACCCCGCGCTGTACGCGGACCCGGACCGCTTCGACCCCGACCGGTGGCTGCCCGAGCGCCGGGCGCACATCCCCCGGGAGGCGTTCGTGCCCTTCGGATCGGGCAACCGCAGGTGCATCGGGGATGCCTTCGCGTGGACGGAGGCCACCATCGTCCTCGCCACGCTCCTGGCCCGCTGGCAACTGCGTCCCGTCCCCGGCCACACCCCCCGGGAAGCGGCCTCCGCGATGGCCCACCCGGACCACGTCCCGATGGAGGTCGCGCCCCGCGCCCCCGCCGACCGGCCCTGAGAACGCCGACCACCGCGCCGCGGGCGGGCACACCGCGCGGCGGGGTGCCCGGGCGCCGCCTTCGATCCCCTTGTCGGCCGAACGGGTCAGGTCACCAGTGGCTTGACCAAGGTGCGGTAGACCGGCGCGCCCTTTTGGCTGAACGAGGAGGGCGGGTCGATAGGTAGAGGGAAATGCCGAGAAGGCGAATATCCGCCACCGCTACTGCTGCGGGGAGTGCCCCACTAGTACTCCAGCTGTAGATCGTGATCTTTGCGGTTGTTGGGCTGCTTGGTGCTGGTAGTGGCCGGCACGGGCTCGGTCTGGTGCGGTCGCGTTAGTCGTCGGCGGGTCACGTTGTCGTGTCCGCCGGGTGGCCGGACTCGGCGAAGGGCCCCCGGTCGGGCCGCAGCGAATAGAGCACCTCGTACACCTCGCGGCGGACCTCGACGGCTTCGTACGCGGCAGGGATTGTGCGGGCGAGCTCGGTCTCCCGGAACGCGTCGAGCGCCTCGCGGCTCTCGAAGAAGTAGATGCCGCACACGTCGCCGGTTGCGCTGTCGCGGCCGTAGACCTTCTGCAGGAGACCGGGTACGTCATGGAAGCGGGGCCGCCGCTCCAGCAGGCGCCGCTCGAACTCCTGCGCATCGAGTCCGGATGTGATCCGGACGAAGAGGATGGCGGGCATGGAGTCATCTCCGTCCTTGAGATGCCCCCTGAGTCGAGTCTAGCAAGCAGGCACATGGACAGTGATCTCGCTGGTCAGGGCCTGTGCGGACACAGGTGCGGCCACCGTTGATCATCGTGAGTTGTGTGGACTGACGAAGAGACGGTGGCCGCAGGTCACAGCATAGATCCCACCCGTTGGCGGGGTGCGTTCGAGGCCCTGATGGGCAGGATCGCGGGCCGCTTCGCACGGGTTGAACCCCGGCGCCGGGCCGGGTGGCTGGTGCTCGGTCTGCTGGCGGACCTGCCGCGCAAGAACTGCTGGACGATCGCGGAGTGGGCCGGGGATCCCACTCCGCACGGTTTGCAGCACTTGCTGTCCCGGGCGTCCTGGGATGCGGACACGGTCCGTGATGACGTCCGTGACTACGTGGTCGAGCATCTGCGTGATGACGCGGCGGTGCTGGTCGTCGACGAGACCGGCGACGTGAAGAAGGGCACGCACACCGTCGGGGTCCAGCGGCAGTACACCGGCACCGCGGGCCGGATCGAGAACTCCCAGGTCGCCGTCTACCTCGTCTACGCCGGCAGCCGCGGGCACGCCGCGGTGGACCGAGAGCTGTACGTTCCGCGCGCGTGGACCACCGATCCCGACCGCTGCCAGGCCGCGGGCATCCCAGAGGAACGGGCCTTCGCGACCAAGCCGGAACTGGCCGCCGTGATGATCGAACGGTTTCCTGGACGCCGGGCACCACGCCGACTGGGCGGCCGGGGACGAGGTCTACGGCGGCAACCCGAAACTGCGGGCCGCACTGGAAACACGCGGCATGGGCTACGTCCTCGCCGTCGCCTGCTCAGCCGGAATCACCACCCAGGCAGGCAAGTTCAGGGCCGACGCCCTGGCCGGCAAGCTGCCCAGGCGGGCCTGGCAAAAGCTGTCCGCCGGGGCCGGCGCGAAGGGGCACCGGTTTTACGACTGGGCCGTCATCGACACCGTCGACCCCGGCCCCGGGCACCGTCAGCTGCTGATCCGCCGCAACCGCGCAACCGGCGAACTCGCCTACTACCGCTGCTGTTCGCCCGGGGCCGTGCCGCTGACCACCCTGGTCAGGATCGCCGGATCAAGGTGGCGGGTGGAGGAGACCTTCCAGGCCGGAAAGGGTCTGGCCGGACTTGATGAGCATCAGGTCCGACGATTCGTGTCCTGGACCCGCTGGGTCACTCTGGCGATGCTCGCCCATGCCTTCCTCGCTGTCGTCCGGGCCGACGAACACGACCGGGCCGCCGACCCCGCCGATCTGATCCCGCTGTCCTGCAACGAAGTACAGCGACTGTTCATCGCCATCGTCGTCCAGTCCGTCCACAACACGGCCAACCGTCTCGCCTGGTCCAACTGGCGCCGTCGCCATCAGGCCCGATCCCAGACCAGCCACTACCGGCGACAAGCCGCAACGCAGACATGAAGATCACGATCTACAGCTGGAGTATTAGCAACAGGCAGTCGTCCAAGACAGCTTGTTCCCGAAGAGCTCCGTTGCCTTTCCATCATGTCCTGTCGGCCCCGGTGGTGGCCATCACCCGTACGGCCATCGTGGCGGCGGGCCGGTTTGCACCGGGGCACCTGGGCGAGCTGACAGCCGTCGTGCCGTTTGAGCTGGTCGACGCGGTCCTGGAGGAAACGCGGTCGGTGCAGCGGCGACTGCGTGGTCTCCCGTCGCGGGTCGGGATGTACTTCCTGCTCGCGATGTGTCTGTTCCCCGAGGTCGGCTATCGGCTGGTCTGGGACAAGCTGACAGCGGGCCTGGACGGGATTGAGGTGGCCTGTCCGACTCCGAAGGCCCTGTGTGATCCGCGGCGTCGATTGGGCGCCCTTCGTTTGACAGACCCAATCGTGAGTCATGCCGGAGGGCAGTGCCCGCCGGCGAGGACCGTCTGGTCGAAGTTTTCGCGGAACTTCTCGTAGAGGGCGGTGTTCTCGATTTTCAGAAGGGTTTCGTCCTGGGAGCGCAGGTTCGGGTACGTGTAGTTGTGGCTGCCGGTGAAGATGAGCTTGCGTCCGCCGGTGCCCAGGTAGGTTCCGTCGATGAGCAGGTACTTGGAGTGGATGCCCCGAGCCGTGCCACCTGCCTCGGTGCCCTGGCATTTGCTCAGGCTGTTCAGTTTGGCGGTCGTGAGGACGTTCTTGACCGTGCTGCCGACGTTGCCGGGGTCCCCGTTGTGTACCACGTGAACCTGGCATCCCGCGGCCCGCATGTCACGGAGCTTCTCCGCGACCTGGGTGCGGGTGAAGGCGTACATACCGATGCGGATCTGGGTGGTGGGTACGGCTTTGCAGTCCACGTTCTTCAGGAGGGAGACGACTGTGTCGCTCGACGCGTCGTTGCGCGGGTCGACGGGGGAACCAAGGGCGGTGTCGTTGTCGGACTCCACTCGCGGGAAGAAGTACGTCTTGTACGGGCCGACGTCCTTGGCCGTGTAGTTGTCCGCCAGGCCGGCGCCTTGGGAGCCGTGCATGAGGAGTTGCTTCCAGTAGCGGTTGTACTCCTGGTAGAGCCCGGCGTCGGGGATGGTGACGGCGTTGTTGTACATGCCCACACGCTGGTTGGTGGTCAGGTTCGCCGAGGACTGGAAGACCACGTTCGCGGTGGTGCCGACCTTCTCGAAGACGAAGAACTTGTTGTGGTTGATGGCGGACTCGCCCTCACCCGAACCGCTCGCCGGGGGGAGGACACGGTTGCCGACGCATCCGCGGTCCTGTGGGCAGGCCAGGACGAACGAGCCGGCGGTGTCGGCGTCGACGCTCTGCCCGTACTCCACCTTCCCCAGTGCCTCGCTCAGCGTCTGGTACTCGCCGCCTCCCGCGGCCACCGTGTCCCCGTCCAGAATCAGCTGGATCCGCAGCTCGCCCTTGCGTGAGAGAAGTGCCTTGCGGACCTCGTCGTCGGTGAACAGGTACATGGAGCCGCGGACGAGTGAGCCCTTCTCCGCACGCTGGATGAGGTCGATCAGCTGGTCGCGGAGGGCGTTCTGGTCGCCCCACGCGCTGGGACTGACGCCGTGTGGACGCTCTGTCGTCTTGTCCGGGTCGTTGAAGGTGGCTTCCAACGTCACAGGCGCCGGTCCTGGCACGTAGCCGGCGAAGTCCTCGACGGCGTACGGCATGGCGGCCGCACCGTCTGCGGTGACCGCAGCCGACGGGGCGACGGCGTAGGCGGTGACGCTGGCACCTGCGAGGAGGACGACTGCGGCCATGGTGGTCACAGATTTGCTGACGTGGCGTATCACTCGGGCTTCCTTAGCGGCAGACGGTCATGCAATTGGCTGTTGGGCGGCGAGGCTGGTCGGGATCTCGCGTTTCGGGATATTCGTGGGTCCGGTTCCTCCAGGCCGGATGTCGGTGAAGAGGCCTCGCATAATGTCGGGGCCGGCATTCCTGGCCGCAGTTTCCTGAATCCTGAACGGCCATGAGCATCGAGGAGTCGGAGAATTCCTAGACGCCGCCGTGGGCGACCTTGCCGATGTCGATCCAGCCGTTGGGGCCGGTTGCGTCGCCACCGTTCCAGCCGTAGACGGTGGCGCTGCCGTCGGTGCCGGCGAGGATGTAGTCAGCGTGGGTGTCGGCGTTGAAGTCGACGAACTGGACCTTGGTGTGGTCAGTGGTGACCCCAGACGCGATCTGGCCCTTGAACTGCCAGCCGTTGACGGGGACGACGTCGCCGCCACGGTTGAGGTAGAGGTCGACGCCGCCGGTGGGCTTGACGTAGTGGTAGTCGGCCTTGCCGTCGCCGTCGTTGTCGGCGAAGCGGATCCGGCCGCGGTCGTTGGCGGCAGTCGTCACGCGGCCGATGTGCTGCCAGGGTGCGACCTTGTCGCCCCCACGGTTGAGGTAGACATCCACAGCGCCGTCGTCGTTGAAGAGGAGATAGTCGGTGCGGCCGTCGCCGTCCCAGTCCGCGAAGCGAACCTTGCTCACGTCGGTGGTCATCCCGGCGGCTACTTGGCCGATGCCCTGCCACGGTGCGACCTTGTCACCGCCCTTGTTGAGCCATGCGTCGACAGATCCGTTGGCGTTGATGACGAGGTAATCGAACCTGCCGTCACCGTCGAAGTCCGCTAGGCGTACGCGGTTGCGTTCGGTGGTGGTGCCGGAGGCGACCTGTCCCACGGTCTCCCAGCCTCCACCCGTGTCGCCGCCGCGATTCAGCCAGACGTGGACCGTGCCGTTGTCGGCGATCGTGATGTAGTCGGGCCTGCGGTCAGCGTCGAAGTCGGCCCAACGCACCCGATCACTGCCACCGGCCTCGTTCGCGGCAGCGGAGCGTCGGGGCTCTGCGGTCTTCGCGATCCACTCGCCGAGGTCGTCGGTGCGCGCGGCAATGGCTCCGGTGCGGGTCTCGGCGGGGTCGGTGCCGGGGCAGCCACCCTGCCAGGAGCGGGAGTTGACAGCGACGAGTTCGCCAGCCGCGTTCAGGAGAGGCCCGCCCGTGTCACCCTTGCAGATGGAGTCGGTGCCCCTACCGGTGACGGCGAGGGTGGTGGTGTCGCTGGTGCTGACGTTGAACGTGCCCGTGTGTAGATTGCCCGGAATCCACTGGGTCTTCGTGCGCCCGAATCCGGCGGCGGTCAGGTCTGCGCCAGCGACGGGGACGGCGCTCGCCCGTGTGACGGGGGTGATACCGGTCGCGGGCACGGCCAGGCGGGCCAAAACCAGATCTCGGTCCGCGCGCGGCGCTATTTCGGTGATCTCGACGGCCTGGCCGCTGCTGAGAGTGGCCGCGGTCGCCAGGCTGGGCTTGCCCGCGGGGACCTGCTGCCCCGGCGTAGCCGCGAAGCAACTGGCGGCGGTAGCGACCCAGTACGCGTCGATGAGCGAGCCGGTGCAGGCGCGGCTGTTCGCCTTGTCGCCGATGTGCAGCTTGACGGTGTAGGGGTGCTGGCCGGCCAGGGCTTCGGATCCGGTAACCGCTTGCGAGGTGCTCGCAGAGGCGAAGCCGGCGGTGACTGCGGTAGCGGTGACCAGGAGTCCGGTCATCCGCGGGGTGCGCGGACGGTGGTGCGACATGCGTCTTCCTTCGGGATCGTGCGACGGATGCAGAGGGGGGTGCACGGAGTGGGCCTCAGTCCAGATAGCGAAGGCGTCGGTGATCTCCACGATGAGCCACTCGGTTGGGTCCTGCCCGCGCCCGGACCCTCGGTCTTGGTTCGGGCGTCGGTGTCCTCAGTCAGACGCGCTGCCGGTGACGGTACCGAGGTGGGTCCAGCCGTTGGAGCCGACGGCGTCGCCGCCGTTCCAGGCGTAGATGGCGGCGCTGCCGTCGGTGCCGGCGAGGATGTAGTCAGCGTGGGTGTCGGCGTTGAAGTCGACGAACTGGACCTTGGTGTGGTCAGTGGTCACGCCGGTCGCGATCTGTCCGGCGGCCGTCCAGCCACCCGCGCCGACGACATCGCCGCCGCGGTTGCGGTATAGGTCGACCTTTCCGTCCGGCTGGATGAGGTGGTAGTCGGCCTTGTTGTCGCCGTCGTTGTCGGCGAAGCGGACACGGTTGCGGTCGTGGGTGGCGGTCGTGACGCGTCCGGTGTGCTGCCACCCGTTGGAGCCGGCGGTGTCGCCACCGTGATTGAGCCAGACATCGAGGTTGTTGGCGTCGTTGAACAGCAGGTAGTCGGTGCGCCCGTCGCCGTCCCAGTCGGCGAAACGCACTTTGGTCAGATCCGCGGTCAGCCCGGTAGCCACCTGGCCGATCTCCTGCCAGCCCGCGGAGCCGGCCTTGTCGCCGCCCTTGTTGATCCACGCGTTGACGGACCCGTCGGAGTTGACGACCAGGTAGTCGAAGCGGCCGTCGCCGTCGAAGTCGGCCAGGCGCACTCGCTTGCGGTCGAGCGTGGTGCCATAGGCGACCTGGCCCAAGTCCTGCCAGCCACCACCACCGGGCACGTCACCGCCCCTGTTCAGCCGCACCGACACCCTGCCATTCTCGGCGATCGTGACGTGGTCGGGCTTGCCGTCACCGTCGAAATCAGCCCACCGCAGCGCACCGCTCCCGCCGGCCTCGTTGCCGGCACGCGAGCGTGCAGGACGGCTCGTCCAACCGTCGGCCACGGCCGCGTCGATCGCGGGACGGAAGGCCGCCGCCATCTTCCGGTATCCCGAATCGGACGGGTGCAGCCGGTCGGGCAGATCAGCCGCCACGTCCATCCGGGGCGCCTCGACATAGCGGAAACGCTGCCCGGAAGCCTGGCGAGGCTCCTCCTCGGCGCGTACGACGGCGTTGAACGCCGCGGTCTGCTGCTCCAGGCCGGGCGTGTCGGTGAGAAGTCCCTGGACGATGACGGTCACCTGGGGTTGGTTGACCCGGACGCGGTCGACCAGGCCGAGCAACTGCTGCGCGGCGACCACTGGGTCGGTGTGGTCATTTTTGAGGTCGTTGATGCCCAGATGCAGCAACACGATGTCGGGGCCGGCTCCCGCCTGCCACCGGTCGATGCCGGCACGGACACCGGCGACGGTATAGCCGCTGTGACCCTCGTGATCGGGGTCGGCGATGCTGCCGAAGCGGCCGGATCCGACGAAGTCCGGCGCGTAGCGCGACTGCTGGGCCATCAGGTCCCACAGAGGGCCCCGGTAGCCGGCGCCGGTGGAGCTGCCTTCACCGAAGGTGATCGAGTCCCCCAGAGGCATGATTCTCAATGGGTGCGGAGGGGATGCCTCGGCAGCCCTGGCCGATGCGGGGGTGGGAGTGGCCAGGACTGTGCCTGCGAGGGCGGCGGCCAGCGCGAGGGAGACGGTCAGTTTCTTCATGAATCGGTGCCTTCTCGTATTCGGCGCGGCCAGCCGGCGGCTGCCGAAGGTCAGGGGAAAGTGGAGGTGCGGCCGTACCCGTGAGCGGGCGAGCGCCGTCGACCGCAGGCGCGCTATGGGCGCTTGAACGAAGCGGACCCGTACGGCGGACATCCACATCCGCCGTACGGGCCCGCTGTGTCAGACCACCTCTGGCCTACACGCCGCCGTAGGCGGCCTTGCCGAGGTTGGCCCAGCCGTTGCCCGAGTCACCGCCGTTCCAGGCGTAGACGATGGCGCTGCCGTCAGCGCCCATGAGGATGTAGTCGGCGTGGGTGTCGGCGGTGAAGTCGACGAACTGGACCTTGGTGTGGTCGAGAGTGATGCCGTTGGCGATCTGTCCGACCACCTCCCAGCCGTTGGCGACGACGTCGCCGCCGCGGTTGCGGTACAGGTCGACCTTCCCGTCTGCCTTGATCAGGTGGTAGTCGGCCTTGCCATCACCGTCGTTGTCCGCGAACCGGACCCGGTTGCGGTCGTTGGTGGCAGTGGTGACCTTGCCGACGTGCTGCCAGGGGGCGACCTTGTCCCCACCGCGGTTGAGATACACGTCGACGTTGTTGGCGTCGTTGAAGGTCAGGTAGTCGGTGCGGCCGTCGCCGTCCCAGTCCGCGAAGCGAACCTTGGAGGTGTCGGTAGTGGTGCCGGACGCGACCTGGCCAATGTCCTCCCAGCCGTCGTAGCCGGGCTTGTCACCGCCGCGGTTGAGCCACACATTCACGCTGCCGTTGGCGTTGATGACCACGTAGTCGAACCGGCCATCGCCGTCGAAGTCCACCAGGCGGACGCGGCTGCGGTCGGCGGTGGTGCCGACAGCTACCTTGCCCAGTTCCTGCCAGCCGCCTCCGCCGGCGACGTCGCCACCCTTGTTCAGCCACACCGACACCGCGCCGTTGTCGGCGACGGTGACGTAGTCGGGCTTGCGGTCGCCGTCGAAGTCGGCCCAGCGCACCCGGTCACTGCCGCCGGCCTCGTTCACGGCAGCGGAACGCCGTGCGCGCAGGTCGCCGATCCACTGGCCGAGATCGTCGACACGGGTGCTGTAGGCGCCGGTACGGGTTTCGCTGCTGTTGAGGCAGCCGCCCTGCCAGGAACGGCTGTTCACCGCAACGAGAGCAGCCTTGCCGTTCTCGGTGCGTACCGCGGAGCCGCCGGCGTCGCCCTTGCAGACGGCCGCGTCGGCGGGAGTCTTGGCCGTGGTGTCGAAGCCGGTCGCAGCGATGCTGCCAACGGAGAACGCGGCGGTGTGGAGCTTGCTGGGAGCCCATTCGCTCTGGGTGCGGCCGAAGCCGGCCAGACTGAGTTCCTCACCCGCGGCGGGCGCCTTCGCCGACACGGCCACCGGGGTGATATCGAAGGCGGGCTGGTCGAGGCGGGCCATCACCAGGTCGCGGTCCGTGCGCGGTACGAGTTCCACGATCTGCGTGGTGTGGCCGCCGCTGGTGGCCAGGTCGGCGCGGCCGACGGTCAGAACGGTCTTGTGCTTGGGAGCTCCAGCCGGAACATCAATGCTCTCGGAGGGCTTGTCGGCAAAGCAGCTCTTGGCGGTGACCACCCAGCGCGGGTCGACCAGCGTCGCCGTGCAGGAGCGGGTGTCGCCTATCTGCAGCTTGCCCGCGAACGCCAGCGGATTGTCGCCCGTCGGCGGCTGCGCGGCCGGAGTGCTGGAGCCGGTGACGCGCATTTCCAGCAGGACGGTCTGCTTGGGGTCGGCGGCAGTGCCCTCGCCGATTGCTTGGGCACTGCCTGCGGGGAAGTCCAGGGTCTGTGTGGCTCCGCTGGTCGAGACGGTGGCCTTGATGTCCCGGGCGACGGTCTCGATGCGGTAAGCGCGCGGGATGTTAACGGACAGGTAGCCCGTGTTGGCGGCCTTGAAGCAGAGCGTGGACTCGCTGGTCTTCAGGTTTCGCGCCCACACCTGGATCTGGAACGGGCCGGAGCAGCTGGTGTGGGTGATGTTGCCGTCACCGGCGATCAGGCTGGCCCCCGTGGCGGCCAGGATGTCGTTGCCGTAGGGGTAGGCCCCGTCCTCGAGCACATAGGGGGCGTCGGCGTTGGCCGGCGTCTCGCCGGCTGCCGAGGCGAGCGGCACGGGCATTCCCATGGCGACGGCCGCGGTGACGGTGGCTACGGGCAGCCATCTGCGTATGCGCACTGGTGTGGGATCGCTTTCATGACAACGCCCTCACCGTCTGAAGGGGGAGGGCGTAAGGAAATGGGGGACCGTACCGCGTCGTTGCGGACGGCCGTGATCGCCTGGGGGCCGTAGAGCAGCATAGCCACAACTACCCGGTGCCATGCGGCAGGAGGGGCAGAGCGGTCCAGGTCAGCGCAGTGAATGTAACGAAGAGAGAAAGACTTGACTCTGGTGTACAACCATCCGGACCCTGAGTGGATCTCTGCTCGTGATCAAGCAGATCTGTACCGGGCCGCAAGCCCGAGATCGGGTCCGCCGCCTCCGGCCTGGGGACGCCGAATCGCAGAAGGCGGCAGGCCCTCACTCTGCGCGCGCCGACTGGCAATGGCGCCACTGCCCCCTCAAGGGGGCTTTCCCGCGCGCGTGGCGGCATCAACAGACCAGCAAGGGGAGCCCTTTCCGTGCGTCATAACCAAGACCGGTGGGCCCGAGCCCGGGGCAGAGGAATCGCGAGCGTCAGAAGCGCCGCGCGAGGCCTGCTTCCGCTCGCTCTGCTCGCCGGCCTGATATCCGCGACGCCCGCCGCCGCCGAAGGCCCGGTCGTCCCGCCGCTGACGGAGCGTGAGCAGGTCCTCCAGCACTGGAAGACCGGTGGACCCTCCGTCAAGTCCACCGCCGGCACAGCACTGGCCGGCAGCGACGAGCAGGTCCGCCAGTACCTCGCTAACGGCCAGAAGGTCGCCGAGGAACTCGACCTGCGTGAGGCCGCGCTCAAACTCGTCACCGACGCCGGCCCCGGCCTCAGCGCGGCCGCCGCCACAGCGCTGGCTGGTACGCCACAGGATCTCGCCGCGTTCATGCAGGAGGGCTGGAAGCAGCCCCTCGCAGACGACGAACGCGTTCACGCGACGCGCATCATCGACGCCGGGGGACCTGGTGTCCGCGAGGTTGGCGACGCGGCGATGCGCGGTTCGATCGAGGGAATCCGCGCCTTCCTGAGTGAGGGCCAGTACAAGCAGCGAGACGACGACGCCCGAGTGCGGGTCACGCAGATCGAATCCGCAGGTGGCCCCGCCACCAAGCGTGCGGCCGCCGACGCCCTTAAGTCGGGCATCGAGGACGTCCGCGATTTCCTCACCTACGGTCAGTACATCGCCCGGGCCCAGGACCAGGAACACGCCACGATCTCGCAGCTGGCCAAGCAGACCGCGGACGCCGGCGTCGCGGCCGAGAAGGCCAAGAAGAGCGCGCTGGAAGAGGCCGAGAAGGCCAAGAACTCGGCTCGCTTGGCCAAGGAGGAGACCGCGAAGGCCGCCGCCGAGACCGAGGCCGCGAAGAACGATGCAGCCAAAGCTGCGGACGCCTCACGGCGCGCCGCAGAGTCCGCCCGACGCGCCGCCTCTGCCGCCAAGTCGGCCATCGCCTCGGCCCGCGCGGCCAACGCGGCTGCCCAGACTGCGGCGATCGCCGCCCACAATGCTTCCAACGCGGCGCTGCACGCCTCCCACGCTGCGACCCAGGCATGGGACGCCGCCGCCCATGGCAAGGTCAACGCGAAGGTCGCGGCCGACGCCCTCACGGCTGCCGAGCAGGCGGAGAAGATCGCTGACTCGGCCGAAGCGATGGCCAAGACGCTTGAGCAGGCCGACGTCGCTCTGGTGGCGTCGATGAAGGCCATCGACGACATGCTCGCCAGCGCCGACTTGGCTGACTCCTCCGGTAAATGGGCCAAGGAGGCAGGTGTCAACTCCGACGAGGCGCAGGCTGCCGCAGCTTCGGCCCGCCGCCATGCCGCCGAGGCCAAGCGCGCTTCCGCCGCCGCCCAGGGCCACGCGGCCGGCGCAGTCGCTGCTGCTCGCCAGGCGCGTGACGCCGCCCGTTCGGCCGCCGGCCACGCCCGTAACGCGGCTGCGGCCGCCCTCAAGGCGGCCGAGCACGCAGGCGACGCGCAAGCGGCTGCCAACGCGGCCAAGGTCAACGCCGAGCAGGCCCTCAAGTCGGCCGAGGCCGCCGACAGCGCCGTCAAGCAGGCCCAGTCCGTCCAGGAGGCGGCCCGCAATACCGAGGCTGAGGAGGTCACTGCACGCACTGCGGCCTCCGTTAACCTGGCCCGAGACGCCAAGGAAGCAGCCAGACTCCTCACGGCCGAAGCCGTCCGCCTTGAGCAGGCAGCGGTCAAGCTCGACGCCGCCTTCACCACGCTCGCCGAGCAGGCGGCCCAGCCCGGCGCCAACGAAACGCAGATCGCGGCCACCGGACGCAGGATGGCACTGACCGCCGTCCAATCCCGTGGGTCATGGAGCCGATCCGCGGCGGAGGCGGCCCTCATCGGCGCCGACGCCGTTGTCGTGGAGTACGCCCGCATCGGCTGGAAGAAGGCACAGGAGCAGGACGAACGCGAACAGGTCAACCGCCTCTCGCAGGACTCACCCTACGAAGACGTGCGTACCGCGGCGGCGGCAGCCATGAAGGGAGACACCGCTCAGGTTCATACCTTCCTCACCGCAGGCCAGTACAAGGCCGCAGCCCCCGACCAACGCATCGAGGTCACCCGCATCGGTGATGCGGGCGGGGATGGTGTCAAGGACGCCGTCAAGGCGGCCCTCGCCGATCCCAATCCCAAGGCCCTCACCGACTTCCTGACCACCAAGCAGCACCGGGCACGCATCGAGGACTACCGCGTCGAGGCAGTCCGACTGTCCGATGGCGGCGGCCCCCAGCTCAAGGCCGCGGCCGAGACCGCACTGGCCAGCCCCGACACCCACCTGATCACCTTCATAGAGTCCGGCCAGTACCGCGCCAAACGCAAAGACCAACTGACTGCGGCCCACATCGCCCAGGTCCAGGGGATCATTGCGCAGGCCAGTGGTATCGCGGCCACCGCGTACCAGGACGCCTACGACGCCGCCACGGCCGCGGCCACGGCCCAGGGCTTCGCCGACGTGGCCAAGGGCCACGCCCAGAAGGCAATAACCTACGGCAAGCAGGCCACCGACTACGCCAACGAGGCCCAGCAGTCAGCCCACCGTGCCAACCAGTCCGCGAGCGACGCCCTGGCTTCAGCCGCCACCGCACGCAAGGCCGAAGACCAGGCTGCCTTCAGCGCCCGCAGGGCGGATGACTCAGCTGCATCTGCCCAGGCGAGTTTCGTCACTGCCGTCGGATATGCCGAAGACGCCTACAAGGCAGCCGAATCGGCTCGTACATCGGCCCTTGACGCTGGCCTCAGCGCAAACGAAGCCGCAGACAAATACCGGACTACGCTCGACCGCTACCAGGTCGACCAATTCCTCGCAGATATCCAGGAAGCCCTCCGCTTCAAGGCAACCGACACCACAGACAGCCCCTTCGACCGTCTGCCCGCCTGGATTAAGATCCCCCTGGCCATCAACGGGATCACGTCACTCGAAGACGCTCGATTCCAGATCGACCTCACCCACGCCTTGCTGGACGGCTTCGGGACGCTCCCGGGTATCGGAGAGCCCGCAGACGGCGCCAGCTGCGCCTTGTACGCAATCGAGGGGGTTATCGACCACTTCTCGCCCACAGGCGGCGAGGACCTGTGGATGAACGCCGGACTCGCCTGCGCCTCGATGATCCCCTTCGCGGGCTGGGCCACTACACCGGAAAAGTGGGCACGGCACGCCGAAAACCTCGGCCCCAAGTCAAAGGAAGTGTACGAGCAGCTCGGTAACCTGTGGAAAAGGGCACTCACCTGTGGCGTGAGCACGAACAGCTTCCCGGCGGGCACGCGCGTCCTCATGGGGGATGGCTCGGCCAAGGCCATCGAGAAGATCCGTGTGGGCGACATGGTCCAGGCCACCGACCCCGTCACCGACGCCGCCGGACCGCGTCGGGTCGACGCTACCCTCTATACCCCAGACGACCGGGACTTCACGGACATCACCCTCGATCCCGCACGCGGCGGAGCCTCCGTCACGGCCACCGGTAACCACCCTTTCTGGTCCGAGTCGACCCGCAAGTGGACCGAGGCCGCCGCGCTCAAGACCGGCGAGAAGCTCCGCCTTGCGGACGACAGCACGGCTCGCATTTCCGGCACGCGGCACTGGAAGACCCTCCAGGGGGCCTACAACCTCACCGTCAATTCCCTCCACACGTACTATGTGCTCGCCGGCGCCGTGCCGCTGCTGGTGCACAACAGCAGAACCCCCCGCGAGATGCCGAACTTCGTCAGCGACGCGGCTCGGGATGTACTGGCCGGCACCCGGCCTCAGCGCAGGAACCCCGATGGGACCCTCGATTTCTTCTCCGGAAGGGATCTCAGCCCGTCGATGCGGAGGTTCTGGGGGACGACTCCGGAGAATGCGGGCGTTCCTGCCAATGAGCGGGTGACGTCGAGGATCTACGACGTCAGGCCGGGAGACAACGGGTACCGTCTGGTCGTCCGCTCCAAGCCGGGCGAGCCGGACAAGTATGCGTGGTTCCCGCCCGGCCCCGATGGAGGCCACAACTACGGCAATCTCAATCAGTTCGAAGCCGGATGCCTGTGATAATCAAGGAAATCATGGATACGCACGCATTGTCGGCTGCTCTTGCCTCCTCCGGAATTTCCCTCGTGGGAGTCGCGGAGACGGTGACGACCTGCCCTCCGGCAGTCGTCGGCCTGGCGACTTCGTGCGGGCCGGAGGACGGCCGGGTGGATGAGATCATCCAGTACGGCAGCCCCGACCCTCTTCGTGATGTCAACGATGCATGGATCCGCCTAGCGTCGCGGTTCGGATTGTTCGGGAAGGAACGGGAATTCCTTCTCGGTGTGCGAGCCGACGAAGAATCGGATTCGGTCTGGGCCCGGGTCCGGCTCGGCGAGAACTGGAACGTCGCCGGACACAGCCCGTCGACGATCACGGGCCCCTGCCGCCCCTGGACGGGCGGGCTGCTCACCATGTCCTTGTCGGGGAGTGTCGTCATCATCGGCACGACGTACGAGCAGTGCATGGCCGTGTTGGCCCTGCCCGACCCGCACCGGGTCCCGGTCATCCGCCGGTACGCCCAGTACGTGATGGGAAAGGGAAAACTGTCCGAATGGGAAGGTGAAAACCTCAGAGCCTGGCTCGACCAGGGCTGACGACACTTCCCACGCAGCCGCGAACTGAACACGCATGCCCGCTGAAGACATCTTCAGCGGGCATGCGTGCGAAGGACTGTCTCTGTGAATGGGTGGGTGGCTATGTCTTCCTTTTCGGGAGGCGTTTGTCGATGACGACGGATGGCACTGCGGCGGCAGTACGAAGATCCAAGTCATTGAGATTTGATGTCGCCTGCCTGTGCGATGAGGCGCTTGCTGTTCAGTCCCAGTCAGCTGCGGGTTGACTGACCCGGCCGCCCGTATGCGCGGATTGGACGTAGTCCTGGGGCGCCTCGGGAAGGGCAGCCACGCATTGCGGAGAGCATGCGTTGACCAGGAGAGGCAGGACATCCGTGGCCACGAGCAAGGAGATCCAGACCGGATGGAGTCCGCCCTGTTCTATGGGTTGGTCGCAGACGCTGCATGATGAGACGGCTGTCGTGCCCCAGCGACGTGCGTCCAAGCCTGTCGTGTCGAGGCCGGCGACCGAGCTGAGAGCGGGTGCCAGCCGGGGGAACGGTGCCCGCAGCTTGTAGTTTCCGAACAGAGAACGCGTGCTGACCGTGCTCCTCACGAGCCGGGTGCATCTGGTGATTTCGTAGGGGAACCAGTGCAGCCGGTAGGAGGTGTAAGGGGTGAACTCCTCCAGGCTGGTCATCGCACCGATTTCGGGTGGGAGCCGGACGAGGTTGCTGCCGTAGAGCACGAGGTGCTTGACCGCGGTCAGCTTGCGGATGGCCGGCGGCAGAGTGACGACCTGCCGCCGTTCCTGGGGGCTGAGCTCAACAAGGGGACGGAACTCTTCCCGCCCGTCGGCGGCTGCCTCGTCGATGAGCTCAAGGAGGTGCTGCCAGCCCGGAGCCGAGGTGTCTTGTAGCTCGGCATGGAAGCCGACCCGAGCACGCGGGTGCGGCTTGCGCTGGTCGAAGCAGCGGCAGGTCTCTTGGCAGGGCTCGCGTCCAGCCGGCTCTGCGCCGGACGTTTCGCCCCACCGGTTCACGAAAAGCTGCTGGTCTCCCTCATCCACCATGACGCCAACATACGGGCGCTCTCCTCGAATGACCCAGCATTTTGGGGAAGAACTGCTGGTCAGCCAACTTCGGCGCGATCAGCTTGGGCCTTGGTGTGGGCGAGGCGGTAGGACTCGGTTCCGGTCTGGATGATGTTGCCGCCGAAGGTGAGGCGGTCGACGATGGCCGCGCAGAGCCGGGGGTCGGTGAACGTCTTGGTCCAGCCTCCGAACGATTCGTTCGAGGCGATCGCAACACTGTTCTTTTCCTCCCGCTCCGTCAAAACCTGGAAGAGGAGCTCGGCGCCACGACGGTCGAGTTCCATGTATCCGAGTTCGTCGATGCAGAGGAGATCGACGCGGCCGTAGCGGGCGATGGTCTTGGTCAACTGCTTCTCATCGGCGGCCTCGACGAGCTCGTTCACGAGCTTCGTCGCGAGGGTGTAGCGGACCCGGTGGCCCTTCATCGCGGCCTCGGTGCCCAGCGCGATCAGCAGGTGGGACTTGCCGGTCCCGGAGTCGCCGATCAGGCAGAGCGGCTGGCCTTTGCGGACCCACTCGCACTGGGCCAGCGTGTGGATGGCCGCCGGGTCGACGTTCGGGTTGGCGTCGAAGTCGAAGGCCCGCAGGGACTTGTCGCGGGGGAAGGCAGCGGCTTTGATCCGGCGCTTGGACCGGCGTCGGGCCCGGTCGTCGCACTCGGACATCAGCAGCTCGGCCAGGAACCCGCGGTAGGACATCTGCTCGCGGGAGGCCGCGGCTGCGAGGTCGGGGAACTGGCTTCGGATGGTGGGCAGCCGCAGCATGCGGCATGCCTGGTCGATCGCGGGGGTGGCGGCTTCTTCGGTGATTTCGCGCTGGCGGGGGATAGTCATGTCGCGTCTCCCTGGCTGGTGCCGTGGCCGCCGGTCCGGCGGCGGTTGAGCAGTTGGTCGTAGGCGGCCACCGAGGGCAGAGGCCGGGTGTCGGGCGGCAGGTGGGTCAGCCGGTAGTCGGCGAGGAAGGTCACCGTCGCGTGTTCCTCGACCGCTGGGGCAGGTGGTTCGGGTGCCGGAGAGGGTGGCGCTGGGCTGTCGCCCTCGGCGGCCCTGCGGGCCTCCAGCGCGACCGCGTCCGCGGTGAGGGCGCCCGCCCGGAAGGCCGCGGCCAGGCCGGCGACGACGTGTTCGTGCCGCATGGCGTCCCAGCAGCAGCACCTGGATCAGGGCTCGGGTGCCTTCGGCATCGCCGTGCGCCGGCCGGACCGCGGCCCACCAGTTGTCATGGACCGGGGTGAACCTGCCCGCTGAACGGGCCTGCTCCAGCGCGGTCGAGCCGGGGAAGGCGCCGGGCTTGCGGATGAGAGCTTCGAGGTAGTGGTCCAGGACGAGTTGGGAGCCGCCCCTGGTGCTGAGGCGCTCGTGCCGGGCGACCTCGTTGCGGCCGTCGTAGACGACCAGGTCGTTTGCGTGCAGGAGCACCCGCACCGACTGACCGATGAGGCGGACCGGCACCGAGTACCGGTTGGTGCGGACGGTGATCTGGCTGTAGCGGTCCACTCGCGGGGTGAACCAGCGGCCCGTCTCGAACGGCTCCTCCGGTAGAGGCTTGAGCCGTGGCTGTTCGGAGCGGAAGTACTCGCCGATCGTGTGGGGGCGGGAGCTGATCCGGCGGGCCTCGTCGTCGATGTCCCACTGGGAGACCATCTCGTTGAGCTGAGCCAGCGAGTCGACGACGGGCACGGGCACGAAGTGGTTGCGCCGGAAGTACCCGACCTGGCCCTCCACTCCGCCCTTCTCGTGGGCGCCTTCGATTCCAGGCCGGCAGTAGAACGCATCGACGCCCCAGTGCGAGCGGAACTGGGTCCAGCGTTCGGCTTCCACCCGTATGCGGCCCAGCCCAATCACCCGGGAGACCGCCGCCTTCAGGTTGTCGTAGCGAACCCTGCCGCGAGGGACGCCGCCCAGGGTCTTCAGCGCGTGGACGTGGCCTTCGATGAACGCTTCCTGGCCGCAGGAGGCGAAGACCCGGTGGACCGCCTTGCCCGAGTACGACAGGCGGAACGAGAAGAGGTAGCAGCGGGTGGGGACCCCTGCGAGCACGATGTGCACGTCCCCGAAGTCCACTTCGGCCTCCGCGCCGGGGACGTGGGACTGCGGGATGAACACCGAATCCGGGCCCCGGCCGGCCAGCAGCAGGATCTGCTTGCGGCGGCCGGCGACGTAGGAGCGGACCATCTGGGCGTTCCTCTCCCTCACCCAGCCCGGCGACATCGGCTTCACCGCGCGAGTGGAACTGTCAGGCGGGGAGACGATGAGCCAGCTACATCAACTGATCACGACGGTCACCCGCGACATCACCTACAAACTGGGCGCTGCCACGCCCGGGACCGCGCTGGAGATCATGGTCGGCAAGCGCCACCAGCTTGCCCTCCACGCTGGTCACGTCGACGGCCTCGCCCGGCTCCTGCGCGATGCCGTCGACAACTTCAACGCGCATGGCTCCTCCGGAGGCGACGGATCGTGCCGCCACTGCCATGGCACCGGGCGGGCGTATCCCGTGTGGGGGGTGAAAGGACGAAGAAGCCTGAAAGCCTGGGCAAGCCTTAGGCGAAGTGGGGGCGACGGGAACAGGCTGGGCGCATGTCCGCGAAGCTGATCGTCTACCCGCCCGATGAGCAGGGCTGGCGCCGGGTGCGCTACGACGGCGTCGCCATCGGGGTCGCGCACCGACCGGCCGACATCCGGGTCTTCCTCGCGGCCGCCGGGCTGGAGAACGCCGACGACGTGGACCTCACCGACCCCGACTTCGTGGAGTGGCGAGGCGCCGGCCCGGAAGCCTGGGAGCCCTCCCGCTGATACTCCGCGACGGGTTGCACCGGAGGGTGGCTGGAGGGTTATCTGCACGGTTGTACTAGGCGGGGGACCGCAGGTGTGACCGTGAGTGGGACCCCCCGAATCTGGTGATCTTACATTCGTGCAGGTCAGATGCCGTGGGCAAGCCCTCTTCGGAAAACGACACCTCTTTGTCCGCGATAGCCGGACGAAGAGGTCTGTCCCGTGTCCGGGGGGCCGGTGCCGCCGCAGGGGTACATGTACCGGTATGGCTCGTGAACGGATCCGGTGGCCTCTCGTCGTGGACCGCGCCCGGGAGATCGTGGACGGGTACGCGCCGCTGAAAGTCACGCTCAGGCAGGTGATGTACCGCCTCGCGGCTGAGGGCGTGCTGCCGCACACGCCGCCGATGTACCGCCGGCTGTCCTCGCAGCTGGCCCAGGCCCGGCGGGAGGGCCGCTTCCCCGACCTGATCGACACCATCCGCGAAGTCCACGTCCCACCGGCCTGGCCGGACGCGGACGCATTCGTCGCCGAGATGCCCGCCTGGTTCCGCCTGGACCGCACCACGGGCCAGAAGCAGGCCCTGTACGTCGCCGCCGAGAAGGACACCCTCCGCCAGCAGCTGCCCGGCTGGCTCGAGTTCGCAGGCATCCCCGTGCTCGTGGTCCGCGGCTTCAGCTCCCAGTCCTACGCCGATGTCGTCCGCGACCGCGTCAACCGGGAGCAACGCGAAGCCCACCTTGCAGTGGTCGGCGACTTCGACTGCTCCGGCGAGGACATCGGGCGGGACTGGGTAGAGCGCACGGGCTGCTGGAGCTCGGTGACCCGGGTGCTGCTCACCTACGAGCAGATGCGCGCGTACGGGCTCCCGGCGACCGAGGGCAAGAGCGGCGACCCGAGGTGGCCGGCCTTCGCCCGCCGCTACGGCTTCGACATCGAGCGCCTGGTCCAGTGGGAGGTGGAGGCACTGGAGCCGGACGAACTCCAGCGCCTGGTCCTCGCCGCCGTCGACCCGTACATCGACCGCACCGTGCTCGCGCAGCAGATCGCCCGCGAGGAGCAGCAGCGCCGTGCCCTGGCCGACTTCCTCGGCGGCTGGGGCGCGGACGGCAGGAGGTAGTCCCGCCGTCTGCACGCGGGCGCCCTGCAACACCGGCGGTGCAACGCGGTCGAACGCAACCGTGCGTTGCGTTCTTGACCTGGCGCAACGCGTGCAACGCGCTGTTACGCGAGCGCGTTGCACCCCTTCCGGGACCACTGCTACCCAGATACTGGAGCGCGGTCTGGTGACTGCTTGTGGCGTCCGTGTGGTGCTGTGTGTCGGCGGGAGTGCCGGGTCGGCGAAACGGTTCACTACAGTGCCGCCGCCGAGAGGAACCTGCTCATGAGCACCCCCACTCCACGCACCGCAGTCGCGACCTGGGCCCCATCCCGTCCGGACCGTGCGTGCGCTGCCATCGAAGAGGTCTGCTTCGATTCTGGGGGCCCGGCGGTGGCGCGAGGGGTACATGTACTGACCCAACCTGGCGTCACGTAGGCGACGCGTTGTTGCGAGGGCCTTGTAGCACCGTGCCGCATCCTTCCGGGATCCTCGCTGCCCAGGCCGTAGGCGTTGAGGTGGATGCGTGCGCGTGGGGCGGCCAGAGAACGCTGCCTGCAGGAGGTGTCCGGTCTTCTTCTCGGCGACGACGTAGCTGGCGTACCCAGCCGCACACGCGAGGAAGTGCAGGTCGTCGAGGTCGTTGTTGAGCTACCGGCCCGCAGGGTTGCGAAGTCGGGCGTAGGTGACTTCCAGGACTCTCCCCAGGAACGCAGCTGCTCACCATGGCGCTCGGTCGTGGGAGCGCAGGCTCCTGGGGTGCGGCTTGATCAGACCCCTCACGGTGGCGGGGTGGCGCCTGGCAGCAGCGCACGACAGCCTCAGCGTGGCGGTCCGACGATCACCTGGCCGTAGAGGTCGGCGGCTTCGGCGAGCACGTCGCGTGAAATTTCGAAACCCTCGGGCCGGTCAGTGGTGACGTCACGTCCCGCCTGGCGGAACATGCCCTCGATCCCCGACGGCGTTGTGATCATGAGGAGGTCCGCGGTGTCGGACGTGATGCGGTAGCCGTGGGGAACATTGCGGGGCAGGTAGACGATGCCTCCTTCGGAAAGTTCCATCTGCTCGTCGCCCACCCACAGCAGCGCGGAGCCCTGGATGAGGAGGAAGATCTCGTCCTCCCGGGTGTGCAGGTGGAACGGCGGGGCCTCCCCCTTCGGGACGCGGAAGCGGCCCACGGTGAGCTGACCGTCGGTCGCCCGTCCATCGAGCAGGACCGAGAAAGTGCCGCCGTGAAGCCATTCAAGAGTCTCCTGCTGCTCGGCCTGGGCGAGATAGGGCATGCTCATCGGTCGTCCTCTCGACAAAGCTGCTGAATTAGGCGGCGGCGTCGCCAGACGAAAGAGCCTTGCCCACGACCGTGGGCGGTCCATCGTCGCCTTCGAACCGTCGGTGAACACGAACGCCATCGAAACCCCTGGCGACCGGCCCCAGTGAAAGTCGGGTTCCGCGGGCGCCCACCGGCATCCGCTGGGACACGGCCGGTGCATTGCGGGAGCTGCTCCCATGGCAGGCGCGTCCGGCAGCATCCTGTGCGTTGCGCTGGCCGCCCGCGCCACACGAGTCGATGCCGGACAAGCTCGTGAGCCGCCGCCCCGTAGAACCGTCCTGCCGGAGCTGTCGGGGCGGGCGCCTCCCGGCCGGTGCGCGCCAACGGCCAGGTCACAGCCTGTCCCGTCCCGTGAGGCCTTCTTTCAGCATGGCTCCCATGGCCGGATTCGGCATGTGATCTGCATCCCGGGCAAGCTGGCGCCGGCCTCCGGGGCGCCGTTCCGTTTCCTGGGTGGCTGCGTCCGCCGTCAGGAAGCGCGTGAGGGAGCGTTCACTGGGCCCCTCACCTCGCGGCTGATGCTGACCGGTCGGGTCAGCGCAGGAATTCCAGCAGCCGCTTCGTCAGCTCCTGCGGAACTTCTTCGGGCAGGAAGTGACCGGCTCCGGGGATTACCAGTTCGGTGACGTCGGTGGCTACCAGGCGCATGGTTTCCGCGGGGATGGTGCCGGTGCTGTACTGGCCGCCGATGGCCAGGACCGGGATGGTCAGCGGTCCCTGGTCGCGCCAGCGCTGGACGTGCTCGGCGGTGGTATCGAGGGTGCGGTAGTACTCGAAGCTGGCACGCCGGGCGGCCGGGTCGCGCAGATGGTCGACGTACAGGTCCGCGGCGTACTGCGGGATGGCGCCGGGGGTGGCGGTCTTGGTCGCGAACTGGTGGCCGAAGTAGATCTCCTCGCGACCGGCGATCAGGCGTTCGTTGAGGTCTGCGAGGCGGTTGATGACGAAGTGCGACATCAACTCGTTGGTGGCCGGGTCCGTCAGCATCGGCGGGAACGGGGTGAGGCCGGGGAGGATCGCCTCGGCGCCGACGAAACGGGTGACGCGGTCGCGGTGGGTTGCGGCCAGGGCGTAGGCGACCAGCATGCCCAGGTCGTAGCCGACGACGGCGAAGCGGTCGTGGCCCAGGGCCGTCATCAGCTCGGCCATGTCGTCGGCGAGGGTGGCGGCGTCGTAGCCGGTGGCGGGCTTGTCGCTGGCACCCATGCCACGCAGGTCGGGGGCGATGACGGTGAAGTGCTCGGCGAGGGCGGGCATGGCCAGGCGCCAGCTGTACCAGAACTGGGGCCAGCCGGGCAGGAGCAGCAGCGGCGGGCCGTCACCGCCGACGACGGCGTGCAGGGTGACCTCCCTGGTGGTGACGGAGCGGCTGGTGAAGGTGTCGGTGAACCCGGCGGGCAGGCTCGGGACGTCGGTGACGGTGAACGTCATGGGGGTCTCTCCTCGGGACGCGAAACGCGGCCTTGATGGTGGCGGTTTTCGGGGTCAGCCTGCGGCGCGGCGCAGGAGTGCTTCTGAGGCGTCCAGGAAGCGGTCGCTGTAGGCCGTGTCGAGTCCGGCGCTCGGCAGGATGACCTGGGCTTTGTTGTTGAACATCAGACCGGTTCGACCATTGAGGTCGTCGGTGAACAGCAGGGGGACGATTCTCGTCGCGTAGGTCTGCGGGGAGGGCCCAGCCACGCCGACCGCAACTTCGGCCAGACGGTGCAGGAGGCTGCCCTCGCCGAGGAAGTTGGAGCGGATGTCGGTTTTGATGAGTCCGGGGTTCAGGCCGAAGTACGCCGGGCCGGGCAGCCTGCGGTGGCCCGCGAGTACGAGGATCTCGTTGCCGGCGACGGTGGTCATGTGCGCGGCCATCGGTTTGTAGCCGCGCTCGGAGTTCAGGTCCTCGAGCCGGCCGATGTTGCCGGCCCCGGGTGCTCCCATGATGAACACCCGAGGTTGGCGGGCGCTGATCGGGCGGGCGGCTCCCAGCCTGGAACTGAGGCCCTGTAGCACCGCGAGGCGGCTGAGATAGCTGACGGCCAGGTCCCGCTCGATGCCCTCGGCGGTTTCCTCGCGGGTCTTGGCGGCCATGATGCCCAGGGAGAAGAAGGCGACGTCGTAGGTTTCGGTGGGCAGCTCCTTGCCCAGTCGGACTGCCTCGCGCATCGAGGACAGGTCCGCCTGGACGAAGGCCAGCCGGTCCGTGGCCTGGTCGCGGAAGGTCCGTCCGACCACGGTCACCTCGGCGCCGAGATCCAGGGCCTGCTGGGCCACGGCCCGGCCCAGGCCCCCTGTCCCGCCGACGACAAGTACGCGCTTGGACGTGAGATCCAGCTGCTCTAGGGAGGGGGCGTTAATCGTGGTCGTGCGGTCGACGGTGCCGTTCAGCCGCGCTTTGGGCTTCTTCGGGGCTGCCGAGCTGGTGGGGCCAGCGTTCATTGCGGGTGCCTTCGTTCCTTGGGTCGGTCGTGTGTGTGGGGTCAGGGCAGGGCGGGGTAGTCGGTGTAGCCGTGCTCGTCGCCGCCGTAGGTGGTGGCCCGGTTGGGGGTGTTGAAGGGGCCACCGCGTTCGAGGCGCTCGGGCAGGTCGGGGTTGGCCAGGAACAGGGCGCCGTAGGCGATCAGGTCGGCGGCGCCGTCCTCGATCAAGCCCAGCTCCTCGGGGCCGGTGGGCTCGGTGCCGGTGAACGGGTTGAGGATGAAGGTGCCCGGCCACTGGCGACGCAGCCGAAGCGTCAGCCCGCGGGCCCCGGCGGACTCCATCTGGTGCAGGTAGGCCAGGTTCAACGGAGCCAGCGCCTCGACCAGAGCGGCGTAGGTGAGCTCCACGTCGTCCTGGTCGGCCTCGGAGATGTCGTTGAAGGGGTTGCCGGGCGACATGCGGAAACCGACCCGCTCCGGCCCGATCGCCTCGGCGACTGCCTGCGCCGTCTCCACCGCGAAGCGGATACGGCGGTCCCGGGAGCCGCCCCATGCATCGGTGCGCGTGTTGGAGTTCGGGGCGAGGAACTGGTGGATCAGGTAGCCGTTGGCGCCGTGCAGTTCCACGCCGTCGAAACCGGCCTCGACCGCGTTGCGCGCGGCGGTGGCGTAGTCGGCGATGGTCTGGGCGATCTCCGCCTCGGTCAGCGCGTGCGGGGTGACGAAATCCTGCGGGCCTTCGTTCGTGTAGACCTGGCCCGCGGCCTTGACCGCAGAGGGTCCGACGGGGGTCAGGCCCATCAGGCTCGGGTGACCGACCCGCCCGGTGTGCATCAGCTGCAGGAAGATCACCCCGCCGCGCTCGTGGACTGCGCCGGTGACCTTCTTCCACGCCTCGACCTGCTCAGCGGAGTGGATACCGGGGGTGTCGGGGTAGCCCTGACCGACCACGGACGGTTGGGCGCCCTCGGTGACGATCAGACCTGCACCGGCGCGCTGACCGTAGTAGGTGGCCATCAAATCAGTGGCTGACTGGCCGGGCCCGTAGGCGCGGCTGCGGGTCATCGGCGCCATCACGATGCGGTTGGCCAGACGCTTGCCGGCCAGGTCGTAGGGGGAGAAAGCCTTGTTCATGTGATCGTTCCTCGTTCGTGCGGCGGGTCCCTCGCAGGACCGCTGAACACAGTCTGACGTTACCTGCTCGAACAAGTAAAGTGCCCTGGGTATTCTGTCTCGCTCGATCGACTCAAAAATGGGTGGATTTCGTCCCGAACAGCGCTCGGTCCTGGCCGGTCTGGAGCGATAGACTCAGGATATAGATGTTCGAGCAGTTAAATGAAGGAGCGCAGCATCACATGATCGGCCCAGACTCCGAGGCTCCCCGGCCTGACACTGCCGAGGCGGCCGGCATGCCGCTGCCGCCCTCGGTCCAGGCCGGGCCGATGGCCCACGCGATCATCCGGGTTGCCCGCCTGCACCGCATGCTCGCCGGGCAGCTGCTGCGCCGGGTCGGCCTTCACCCTGGTCAGGAACTGGTGATGATGCAGTTGTGGGACCTGGGGCCGCAGCGTCAGATCGACTTGGTACGGCTGCTCGGTTCCGACGCGGCCACCATGACCCGCACCGTCAAGCGGCTCGAACACGCGGGCTTCGTTCGCCGCCGCCCCAGCCCCACCGACAAGCGGGCGACCATCATCGAGCCGACCGAGGCCAGCCTCGCCCTGCGCCACCGGGTCGACGAGGTCTGGGCGGAGCTGGAGGAATGTACCGCCGGGCAGCTTCCCAAGGAGCGGCAGGCCGAGGCTGTCCAGATTCTGGAGCAGATCGAGGCGAGTCTGGCCGTCGCCGCGACCCGGCATGCGCAACAGGAGACCGGCGGCCAGGCGGTCTCACCCACTGGGCAGGCCGGTCAGGTGTAGCCGGCGCTCGGGGTGCAAAGTGGCGGCCGATGCCTCGACCCGTGTTCCGACAGTCCGGGCCTGTGCCGCGTCGCGGCGTTGTCGTACCGGGGCTGGCCGCAAGCGGCCGGGTCTACGGTCCCGCTGAGCCCCGGCGGCGGCCCGGCGGCGAGACCTGGCGGCCGTCGGCCTCGGAGATTCCCCGGCCGGGAGTGCGGCTTGCTGCGGCGTAGGGGAGTGGTGACGTCCTGAACGCGGTGCTCGTTCCTCCTCGACTGGTGGGGGAGACAGCGCCGGGCCGCCACGTCGTTGACCGCTTTGCCGGGAGCCTCTGCATGGGTCGTGAACGTCTGACGTTTGATGGTGCCCGGTGTCTCAGGTCCCGGGGTGGGCGAGGCGGCGGTCGATGCGCTGCCAGTGGTGGTCGAGGTGGTGGAGGGCCTGTGCGCGGTCGCCGGTGGCGCAGGCGGTCAGGAGCGGGTTCCAGTCGGCGTCGCTGACACCTGATGTGGGCGGGTGGAGGCGGTGGGCTCGTTGCCATACGGGTTTGAGGTGGTTGACGGCGTCATGGAGGGGCGGGTTGGCGCAGGTGTGGAGGATGGTGTCCCACAGGGCCAGTTCGCAGGCGAGGGCTTCGGGGCCATCGCCTGCGGAAGCGGCGCGGGTGTGTGCTGCGGCGCAGTTGCGCACGGCTTGGACGCGGTCGTCGGTGAGGGGCCAGGGGGCGGTGAGGAGGGCGGTGCGGTAGAGGCCGTGCAGGACGGTCGCGGTGTGCCGGGCTTCGGCGGTGCTGGTGTGGGTGACGTGTGCGCTGTCCGGGCCCGTGTATTCGACCAGGCGCTGTGAGGCCAGCGTCAGCAGGACTTCCCGCGCCCGAACGTGGGGAACGTCCAGCCGCCGGGCGGTGTCCTCTTCGTCGAGAGGCGTGCCGGGCGGCAGCGTACCGCCGGTGATCTCTGCGAGCAGGGTCTCGTGGATGCGTTCGCGCAGTGCGTGGGGGTCGTCGGCGCCGTAGCGGGTGTGGAGCGGGGTGTGGGCGTCTTGGGGCATGGCGTCCTCGTTCGTGTTGGGCCGGTTGTTCTGGCCACAGCAGCTGTGCACCGGGCGGCTGCCTTGGGGGCAGGGCGCGCCGCAGCGGCGACGTCCCGGTCCACCGCGGCCGCCGTCGCAGCGCGGGCCGGTGTCATGTGGTGCTTTTCTCCGTGCACGTGTCGTCATCGCGGTGGGCGGTGAGGAGCCCGCTGAGCGGGATGCGCGCGCGCACGCGGTAGCCGCCGGTGTCATCGGGGCCGGCGGTGAGGTGGCCGCCGAGCATGGTGGTGCGCTCGCGCATGCCGAGAAGTCCGTGTCCGGAGCCGGGGGAGGGCGGAGCGGGTGTGGTGGGGGCGGTGTTGGCAATGTCGAGTTCGATCGCGTCGCCGCTGTGGGCGAGGCGCAGGTGGACGTGGGCGCCGGGGGCGTGGCGCAGGCAGTTGCTGAACGCTTCTTGCACGATGCGGTAGAGCGCCGGCTGCGCGCCCGGGTCGAGGGGCTGGACAGGACGGTCCGCTATCTCGGTGGTCACGGTCAGGCCGGTTCCGCGCACGTTGGCCACCAGAGCATCGAGGTCGTCCAGGGTGGGCTGCGGGCCGTGGAGGCTCTCGGTGTCGTCGGAGCGCAGTACTCCGAGCATGCGGCGCAGTTCGGTCAGAGCGTCCAGCGCGTTCTGCCGGATGCCTGCCAGGTTCTCGGCCAGCTCGGGCGGGTTGGCGGTGAGGTGGGGGGCGACCTGTGCCTGGATGGAGATCACCGACATGTGATGGGCGACGACGTCGTGCAGTTCTCGGGCGATGCGTCCGCGTTCCTCCAGCAGGGTGCGCTGTGCTCGTTCTGCGGTGGTCAGCGCGGCCTGCTCGGCCAGCTGCGCCCGGGCCGCGCGCCGACCGCGCATGGTGCCACCGAATACGACGGAGAGCGAGAACAGCATCAACGTCAGGAAGCTGTTGCCCTCGTACCGGCCGGCTCCCGCAGCGAGTTCGATCAGGAAGGGGATGAGGATGGAGGCGGCGAGGGCCGCGCATGCGGTGGGGGTGCGGACGCGCAGAGAGAGCAGAAGCAGTACTGCGGCGTGCGCGACAAGGCCTGGGATGGTCCACGGCCAGGGTGTGTTCTCAAGGAGATGAGGAGCACTGACCGCGGCCGCGACGCCGGCCCCCGTCAGGGACAGCCACCAGGCGGGCGCGGGGTGGGCGAGAGCGAGCAGGAGCGCGCCGCCTTGGAGCAGCGCGAGGAGGATGCCGTAGCTCAGGCCGAGCTGGTTGCGGTGGCCGAGCTGATCGCTGGTGGCGATCACCACGACGACGGCGGCCGCGGCGACGCATACGTGGGGCAGCCGGCCCAGTCGACGGGGCCGACGCAGGGGCGGCAGCGGGTCGCGCCTGAGCGTCAGCAGATCCTGCAACAAGGTGCGCGCCACCATGTGGAGGGCGTTCACTTCCCCGGGCCGGTCGGCGGGGAGCTCGTCGTTCACGTTCACCTGCATCGAGTGAGGCCGGCTGTCACCGGGTACGGCGGTGGCAGGCCGGGAGTGGTGTTCATGGTCTGAGGTGTCGGGAGGGTGCCTCCACCGACGTTAGGGATGAGCGGCCGTCGTCGGCGTCACCCTGCAGAGCTGCTGTGCTGCGTAGCTCTGAAGTATGACGAGGACGGGCCCCCCGCGTGCGCGCCGGGGCGGCCCTCCAGTCACCTACGCGAGTGGTGCGAGCAGGTACGCGGCTGGTCTCACGGGTTGGGCGTTGCTGTGGGGCCGGCGGTGGGGGGCAGGGCGCCGGGGTTGAGATGGGTGACCAGACGGTGGAGGAGGTGGTGCACCGAGGTCTGCTCCTGGGGTTCCAGAACCGCCAGTGCCTCTTCATTGACCCGGCGGACCACGTCTCTGGCCTGCTCGAGGAGCCCAGAGCCGTCGGGGGTGATGTGCAGGCACAGGATGCGGCGGTTGGTGGGGTGGGGTGAGCGTGTGATCAGGCCGCGTTCGGCGAGGCTGCCCACGGCGGGCCCCATGGACTGGGCCGTGATGCCGGCATGGCGGGCGGCGTCGGCACTTGAGATCCCCGGCTGGCGATCGGCCTGCTGGAGAGCGTTGTACTGCGCCAGGTTGAGCTCGAGGGTGCGCAGTTCCCTCTCCAAGCGGGTGGCCATGGCCTGGGCGAAGTGCCAGGCCAGATAGCCGGTGTGGATGGGCTGCTCGCTCACATGAACCCCACTTGTAAGGCAACTTATGTTTTACTGCTTCGGTTATCAGGCACCTTACAACTTGTGGACGGTTCCTCCTTCATGCCAGCCCCCACCTCCCTCCATCTCGCCGACGCCCTGCCGGCCGCCCACGGCGACATACCCGACCCCGCCCCCGAACCGCATCCTCGCTCCGGCCTGAAGGGCGTCCTGCTGCCCGTCGCCGTGGTCCTGGTCATCGGGACGATCTTCGTGAGCGTCTACCTCGCCGCATTCCACGCCCCGCGCCCGCATGACCTCCCCGTCGCGGCCGTCGGCACCGCCGCCGAGGCGCACCGCCTGGAAGCCGACCTGGAGCGCGCCCTCCCCGGCGGCTTCGAGGTCCGGCCTTACGGCGACGAAGCCGCAGCCCGCGAGGCGGTCGAGCACCGCGAGGTCTACGCCGCCTACCTCCCCGACCACGGCCAGAGCAGCGGCACGCTGCTCCACGCCGGCGCAAACGGCCCCTCCGTGACCGCCACCCTGACCGCAGCCTTCGCCCAGGCCGCCACCCCTGGTGGCCCACCCCCGGCCGGCGAGGACATCCTTCCGGTGTCCGCCGGCGACACCCGCGGCCTGTCGGTCTTCTACGCAGCCTTCGGCCTGGTCCTGGCCGGCTACCTCTTCGGCATGATGACCTACCAGGCCGCGCCGGCTCTGCGCTTTCGCCAGCGGATCGCCAGCCTGACCCTCTTCGGGGCCCTGGGCGGCATCATCGTCGCCCTCCTCGCGGGCGACACCGGTTTCGGCGCCCTACCCGGTTCCTTCGCCGGCACCGCAGTGGTGACCGCACTGATGGCCATGGCGGCGGGCGGCGCCACCATGGCCATCGTGAAATGGACCGGATCCGCGGGCGCCGCCATCGCCTCGGTGGTCCTGCTGATCTTCGGCAACGCCACCAGCGGCGGAGTGATGCCAGCCTTCTACCTGCCCGACTGGCTCCACCCGCTCTCCGGCGTACTGCCCGTCGGCGCCGGAGTGCGCGCCCTGCAAGGCATGTCCTACTTCCACAACGACGGACTCTGGTCCGCCCTGGCCATCCTGACCGCCTGGATCCTCGCCTGCGTGGCCCTGCTCTACCTGCGCGATATCCGCAGCGCACGTACGAAGCGCCCGCGCGCCGCCTGACGAAACTGATGGCGTGCCCCGGCGGGCCCGAGATCCTGCTGGGCACCGCAGGCCGGCTCAGGTGTCCGAGGCAGGGCCGGGCGTGCGGCACTGCGGTGTTCCAAGGTTGGCCTCGAACCGTTCCAGGATCCGCATCGCCAAGGACTGCTCCTCGTCGCTCATGCCGGCGACGGTGAGGACCTCCAGCTCACGCCAGGCCTGCTCGACCTGGCCGCGCAGCGCCTGGCCGGCCCGGGTGGCCGAGACGAGGATGATGCGCCGGTCCAGCTCCGCACGCCGACGGGTGACGAATCCGGCCTGCTCCATGCGCTGCAACATCTTGGTGACCGTCGAGGCATCCAGTCCCAAAGCCTTGATCAGGTCGGACTGGCGCTGCTCACCGTGCTCCCACAGCTGCATCATGAGGATCTCCTGGCCAGGGAAGAGACCGGTGGTGCGCAGCAGGTGCCCCGCCGCCACGCGGTGCAGGCGGGCGGCCCGGAACAACGCCTCGCTGACCGGGGCCCCGGGGGCCCGCGGCACCATCTCCTGCGGCACGGAGTCAGACGGCACTACGCCCATGGAAAGCCTCCTCGGTGAACACGTCGGCCGACGGCCGGTATCTGTCATTCTCCCACCCACCCGACGCTTTGGTCGGCCAATATGTTCTCGCTGGGGTTGCTGCGCCGACTGGGGATTTGCGGCCGTGGCGCATCCGGACGCGGCCAAGGATGGCGCTCCATACTGAATGTCCGGAAAGGGTGATCTCTATGGGTATGGCGGTGTTGTTCGGAGCGAACATCGAGCCCGCGTGGGCTGAGGCGGGCGGCCCTCTGCGGCTGGCCGCCCAAGCCGAACAGGACGGGCTGGATCTGATCACGATCCAGGACCACCCCTACCAGGCCGCCTTTCACGACATGTGGACCCTCATGTCCTTCCTGGCTGCCCGCACCGACCGGGTCGCCTTCGTGCCCACCGTCGCGAACCTCCCCCTGCGCCCGCCCGCGATGCTGGCCAAGGCGGCCGCCAGCTTCGATGTCCTCTCCGGGGGCCGTCTGCGCCTGGGCTTGGGCGCGGGTGCCTTCTGGGAGGCGATCGAGGCGATGGGCGGCCCGCGGCGCGCCAAGGGCGAAGCCGTTGACGCACTCGCTGAGGCCATCGAGGTCATCCGCGCGCTGTGGAGCGGGCAGCGCTCGGCCCGGGCGGGCGGCGCCCATTACCGGGTGGCAGGGATCCACCCGGGTCCCACGCCCTCTGTCGATCTCGGTCTCTGGCTCGGGGCCTACGGGCCCCGCATGCTGGCCCTGACCGGAGCGAAAGCCGACGGCTGGCTTCCCTCCCTGTCCTACCTGGGCCCCGACCGCCTGGCTGAGGCCGCCGCCCGCATCGACGACGCCGCACTCCAGGCCGGCCGCGACCCCTCCGCGATCCGCAAGGTCTACAACCTGAACGGTCTGATCACGCCCACCTCGACCGGACCGTTCCACGGCCCGGCCGAGCAGTGGGTGGAGCAGATCCACGAGCTGGTCGAAGGCTTCGGCATGAACGGCTTCGTCTACTGGCCCGAGCAGGACCACGAACGCCAGCTCGCCCTCTTCGCCCGGGAAGTCGCCCCCGCCCTCCGACAGCTCTGACCTCCTTGAAGACCACCAGAGCACCCCTCCACAGGCACCTCAGGGCTCCCGGTGCGGGTCCGGACAGGACGAAAAAACTTTCCTGGGTGCTTGGGAATGGCGACGAGGCGTCGTAGGTTGGAAGAGAAGATTGGCCGACCAAAGAACCGTACCTTTTGGTTAGGTCTGGCTGATCCCCCAACGTCGTCCCGATGGCGAGACGCGCCACCCTCACCTGGAGAGAGTCACCATGTCCGAGCAGACCTTCAACGCCGAGAACACCGCGATGCTGCTGATCGACCACCAGGTCGGCACCATGGGATGGGTCCGGTCCATCGGCTTCGACGAGCTCAAGGCCAACGCCCTGGCCCTCGCCAAGGCCGCCAAGGCCCTCGACATCCCCCTCGTCCTGACCTCCTCGATGGAGAGCTACGCCCAGGGCCCGCTGCTGTCCGAGCTGGAGGAGATCGCCCCCCAGGAGCACGCGGCCCGTGTCCAGCGCCAGGGCGTCGTCAACGCGCTGGACGACGAGAACTTCGCTGCCGCGGTCAAGGCCACCGGCAAGCGCAACCTGATCATCGCCGGTGTCACCAACGACGTCTGCACCGTCTTCCCCACCCTCACCGCCCTCAGCGAGGGCTACCAGGTCCAGGTCGTCGCCGACGCCGGCGGCTCGCCCACCGCCCTGGCCGACCAGGTCGCCCTGCGCCGTATGGAGACCGGCGGCGCCACCATCACCTCCACCAACCAGCTCCTGGCCGAACTCGCCCAGTCCTGGACCGGCGCCAACGGGCAGAAGATCCTCCCCATCGTCGCCGGCCTGATGCCGCAGTAACCCCATCCTCCAGCTCCAAAGGCCACTCCTGCCCCGGACCGGCCGGTCCGGGGCAGGCCCCCCGCGGAGGGCAACGCACCTCGGCCGACGCCCCGGGCCACGCGGCCCACCCCGCAGGACTCCGGCGAAGACTGCGCCCGCCGCTCATCCAGGGAAGTACCTATGGCTATCGCTATCACCTACACCCGCTTCGGCGGCCCCGACGTTCTCACCGTCTCAGAGATCGACGTTCCCCAGCCCGCCCCGCATGAGGTCCGCGTGCGGGTGAGGGCGGCCTCGGTGAACCCGGTCGACAACAAGATCCGCCGTGGTGAGCTGGTCAACATTTTCCCGGCCCACTTTCCGATCATCCCGGGCCTGGACGCTGCCGGTGTAGTTGACGCCGTCGGAGAGGCCGTCAACGGTGTTCGGGTCGGCGACGACGTCTTCGGTGTGACACCGTCAGGCTCCTACGGCGAGTACGCCCTGATGCCCGCACCAGTAGTAAAGCCGCAGGGCCTGTCGTGGGAACTGGCTGCTGCCCTGCCCACAGTCGGCGAGACCGCCTACCGGGCACTACGGCACCTGGATCTCAAAGCCGGTCAGACGCTGCTGATCCATGGAGCGGGAGGTAGCGTCGGCGCCATCGCCGTACAGCTCGCGGTTGCCCGCGGCATCACCGTCATCGGTACTGCCGCACCGGCTGACCTTGAGCGCGTCTCGGGCCTGGGTGCCATCGCCGTTCCCTACGGCGACGGCTGGGCTCAACGGGTGCGCGCGGCCGCACCGCAGGGCGTAGACAAAGTGTTCGACACCTCTGGTGCGGGCGTGCTTGCCGACTCGATCGCGCTGGTCGGCGGCCCGGAGCGTGTGATCACGATAGCCGACATGAACGCCGCCCAGCATGGTGTGCGTTTCACCGGCATGGACCCCTCCGACCGCGTCCCGGAGGCGTTGCCCGAACTGGCTGAACTGACTGCCTCCGGAAAACTGACCGTGCCGATCTGGCGCACCTACCCCTTGGCCGAGGCCGCTCTGGCTCAGGCCGACTTGGAAGCCCACCGCAACCGGGGCAAGGCTGTCCTGTTGCCTTGATGCCCACCTCACGTCGCTGGAACGAGCGACGTGGTCTTGGGCCGTAGCCGACACACCGGCCGGCTACGGCCCCCTACCGGACGTCGCACTCCCAAGGCGCAGTACCGCAGCCATTCCGCCCCCCGGCTACCGGCTGGTGGTTCGTCACCGAGCTGAGGGCGGACAGCCGTTTGCACACCGTGGGCCTGGCCGGCTCGCCCGACCGGCTTGTGCTGCGGTTCGCCGCCAGGCCGGCACACATCCCCTCCTGGACCACCTTGCTGTCCGGGAACAACGAAGGACAGACATGACCACCACCTCCCTCGCCGAACAAGCTCTCGAGGGCTTCGCGCATCACTATGCCGATGTCAACGGAACCCGCCTGCACTACGTGAGCGGCGGCCGCGGGGAGCCGCTGGTGCTCCTGCCGGGCTGGCCCCAGACGTGGTGGCAGTTCCACAAGGTCATGCCCGCTCTCGCCGAGCGGTATGAGGTCATCGCTGTCGACTACCGCGGCATGGGCGCCTCGGCCAAGCCCGAGGGTGGTTACGACAAGAAGACGATGGCCCGCGACATCTACGAGCTCGTCCGCCACCTCGGGCACGAGAAGGTCAACATCGCGGGTGAGGACATCGGCGCGATGGTCGCTTACGCCTTCGCCGCCAACCACCCCGAAGCCACCAACAAGCTCGCCTTCTGGGAGGTCGGCCATCCCGGCGAGGTCTTCAACGACTTGCGGATGATGCCCCAGCCCGGACAACCGCACCTGTGGTGGTTCGCCTTCAACCAGGTCGACGACCTGCCCGAAAAGCTCCTCGCAGGCCGCTACCGGCTCCTGCTCGACCACATCATCAGCCTCGAAACCCTCGACCCCCACGCCATCGACGAAGCCAGCCGCGCCATCTATGCCGCCGCCTACGAGCAGCCCGGCGCGGTCCGCGCGTCCAACGCCTGGTACCAGACCTTCAGCCAGGACATCGAAGACGCCCGCACCTACGACCAGCTGACCATGCCCGTCCTGGCCATGGGCGGCATGAACTTCGCCTTCGTCCCCGCCCTCCTCGACGGCAAGGCGAGCGACGTGCGCTACGTGGAGTTCAAGGGCGCCGGCCACTTTCTCTCCCAGGAGCGTCCCGAAGACCTCACCCGCGAACTGCAGCAGTTCTTCGGCTGACACGCCTTCGGCCGCTGAACGGCCCCTCAAACCTGCGGGGCCGCTCGACGGTCCAAACCGTAACGAGACCCGGGCGCTGCCTCAGCGGCCCTTGTCGCACCAGCACATACCGAACGCCTCACAACCTGCCGACCACGATCTTGGAGTTTTCGTGACGACCGCTTTCGACCCCATCGACCTCGCCGGCACACCCCTGGCCAACCGCATCGCCATGGCTCCCATGACCCGCAGCCGCGCCTACGGCCCCGGCGCTTCTCCCACGCCGGACACCGCCCTCTACTACGCGCAGCGCGCGAGCGCCGGCCTGATCATCACCGAAGGCATCCAGCCCTCCGTCGTCGGCCAGGGCTACCCGAACACCCCCGGGCTGCACACCACGCAACAGATCACCGCCTGGCGTCCGGTGACCGACGCTGTGCACCGCGAGGGAGGGGTCATCTTCGCTCAGCTGCTACACACCGGCCGCATCGGCCACCCCAGCCTCCTGCCCGACGGCATGGTCCCTGTCGCTCCCTCACCGGTCGCCGGCACGGGGCGGGTCTTCACCACCACGGGCCCGCAGGACATGGTGGTCCCCAAGGAGCTCAGCGAGCGGGAGATCGAACAGACGATCATTGAATTCGCCACTGCCGCACGCAACGCCATTGCCGCCGGCTTCGACGGAGTCGAACTGCACGGCGCCAACGGCTACCTCATCCACCAGTTCCTGTCCACCAATGTCAACCAGCGCACCGACGCCTGGGGTGGCAGCATTCACAACCGCGTCCGCTTCGCCATCGAGGTCGCCACCGCCGTCGCCGACGCCATCGGCGCCGAACGCACCGGGCTGCGCATCTCCCCGGGCAACCCGAACAACGACATCACCGAAAACGACGCAGCCGCGACCTACAGCACCCTTCTCGAACGCCTCGCACCGCTGGACCTGGCCTATCTGCACGTCTTTGAAGGCCCAGACCGCGACCTGACGCTGCAACTTCGCAAGGCGTGGCCGAGCACCTTCATCCTCAACCCCTTCACGGCACCCGCAGCCACCGGCCCCGACGCCCTCACTCTCATCGAGGACGGTACGGCCGACATGCTCGCCTACGGCGCGATGTTCCTCGCCAACCCCGACCTGCCCTGCCGCCTGGCGCAGGGAGGACCCTTCAACACCCCGGACCACACCACCTTCTACGGCGGCGACCAGCGCGGCTACACCGACTATCCCGCCCTCACCTGAGGCCTGCCCGGACCGTCACCCGCGCCGCCGGGCCCAATGAGCCCCGGGATGGGCGTCCTTCGTCCGCATCGCCTACGCCATCGCCGACGCGATCAGCAGCCGTGCTCTTCCGCGGGAACAGTCTGAGTAACTGGCTTGCACTCCGGCTTCGGCTTGGAGTGCGAATCGCTTCCGGCGTTCCTGGCAAGTGGACAGTTGTTGCAGCGTACTCAGTTCACGAAGACCCGTGCTGAACGGAGCCAGGCTCCCCAACTGTCGGAAGCCCGGTGAGTCAAGCCGGCGGATGGGGCGGGACCCCTGTTCACCCCCGTACGTCAGGAAGAACGGGCTGAGCGGGGGCTCAGCGTTAGGGGTGAGCGAGCCATCCCGGTGCAGGCAGGCGGATCTCGTCCGGGGGAAAGTGCGGCACCCCTCCCACCACGGGGATGCCGATCCCTTCCCCGTCGCTGGTCGGCCGCACATCGAGGACGGCCGCATCACCTGCGTCCGGGTCACCGTCGACCTGCTCAAGCTGCTGCAGGCCGGCGATGACCCGCGCCGCGGATCCACCCATCACACAGCCGCCCCTTGAGCAACCTGGCTTGGAAGCCGCCCGTGCGCACGTGGCGACGCTTCCGCCTGTTTGCGGCTGCTGTGGGCGAACAGCCGGGGACAGCGGCGGCGCCTGGTGCTGTGCGGGGCCGCCACACCACGTGTGCGCGGTGCCCCGGTGCGCCCGGCTCAGGGCTTGGGGAGGTCCTTGAGGAAGACGATCCCGTCGACCCCGGCCAGGTGTGCCGGGTCCAGGGGGGCGTAGCCGTAGTACGGGGACATGCGCGGGGCGGGCGGGGTCTCGCCGAGGGCCGTCGCCAGTCGGGGGGCGTCGAGGAGGCAGGGGGCCTCCGGGAGCGCGTACAGGAGTCCTTCGAGCGTGTCCGCCGGGGGTGTGTCCACGCCCCGGTGCCGGATCGTTCCGAGGGCGGTGGCGAGGAATCCGAACCGCTCGCCCAACCGGGCGCTCACGAGCGCCCCGGCGCTCCACCACCGCACCGGCAGGCCGCCTATCCGCATCGTGCTCGCGTCCCGCTGCAGGTGGGCGTTGTGGGCGTGCACGAGGGCCGGGCCCCGTTCGGCGACGGCGAGGAGGTTGTCGGCCATCATCTGGTCCCGCAGGCCGGCCAGCCGCGCCATGCGGCCCGGCGAGGTGTCAGCCATCCAGAAGTGGTAGCGCAGCAGTCCCAGGGCGGTCCGCGCGTACAGGCACGCCCGGTCCCAGTCCTGCCGCGAGGTCGCCGCGATCAGGTGCGGCGCCTGGGCGTGCAGCAGCGCCCCGAGGTCCTCGGCGAGCAGGCGCAGTTCGAGGGCCTCGGCGCACTGCCCCGCGGAGCGGGACGGGTCCCTCATCGCGGCGGGCTCGGTCCACCTGTCGTCGGCGCCGAGCAGGCGGTCGAGTGTGTCCGCCCCGCAGGGAAGCTGCTCCGCGTCCACGCGGGGGGCGAGGTAGTCGTGCAGGGCGGTGAGGGCCTGCCGGGGGCTCGCGGCCGCGGTGATCTCCAGCGGGCCGTCGATCCCGGCGAAGCGGATCCGCTCGGACGCGGGTCGGCGGTCGTTGTACGCGCGCAGCCAGCGCACGAGTTCGCGGTTGGCCGCGGACGCGCCGAAGCCGTGGCTGATCCGCGCTCCATGACCTCGTCGAGCGTTGCCGCCGCGGCCGCCCCCAAGGTCTCCGTCGCCGCGTCCGGGCCCGCGGTGACGTAGTCGTCCACGATCAGGCCCGCCATGCAGTCGCTCTCGATCGCGACGGTCCGGTAGCCCTCCTGCTCGACGAGCTGCCGGAAGAGCTCGTTGCGCAGGTCGAGCAGGGACTCCTCGCCGTGGGTGGGCTCGCCCAGGGCGAGCAGCCGGGGCCGAGCCGGGAACAGTTCCATGGCGGCGGAGGCGGCGACGGAACGGGTGAGCTTCTCGATGTCGGATGCCATGCCGTCAACGCTATCGTTGAACTTTCCGTTGAGACTTGAGCGCACGAGAGGCACAGAATCGGCGGAATAATGGGGGAGAAGCCTCAAAAAGGGGAACGGCTCCGGCCGATCGACCTGGCGCGCGCGCACGGCCTGTCCACCCAGGCCGTCAGGAAATACGAGGAGGCCGGCATCCTCCCCGCCGCCCGGCGGACACCGCACGGCTACCGCACCTACACCCCGCTGCACGCGGCGGCCCTGGGCGCGTTCGTGGCCCTGCTGCCCGGCCACGGCCATCCGGTGGCGGCCTCGATCATGCGGGCCGTGAACCGGGGCGCCGTCGACGAGGCGTTCCGCTTGATCGACGAGAGTCACGCGCAGCTCCTGGAGGACCGGCGGACCCTGCAAGCCGTACGGAGTGCCCTGCGCGACCTGGAGCCGGACGCGGCCCCCGGGCCGGATACGGCGTCCCCGCCCGGCGTCACCTTCATCGGCCCGCTGGCGCGGAAGCTCGGGATCCGGCCCGCCACGCTGCGCGCGTGGGAGCGCGCCGGACTGGTGCGCCCGCGCCGCGACGCGCGGACCGGCTACCGCGTCTACGACGCCGCCGACGCGCGGGACGCGCAACTCGCCCGCCAACTCCGGCGCGGGGGCTACCCGCTGGACCAGATCGCCCCGCTGCTCACGCACGTACGGGCGGCGGGCGGCCTGGAGCCCCTGGAGGCCGCCCTCCACGACTGGAACGCCCGCCTGTCCGCCCGCGGCCGCGCGATGCTGACGGGAGCCGCCGAACTGGAACCGTACCTCCGCGCCCGGCCGTAGCCGCCCCCGGGCGCACCCCCACCGAGGTCCTCCTCGGTGTCCGGGGGGTGCCGCTACAGTGCGGCCATGGACACGGGGCGGGGTACGGGGACGGACGGGCGGGCCGGTGCGGTCGCGCGCGGGCGCGGCCGGGCGGGCGAAGCCGGCGGTGTGCCGACACTGGAGGACGTGGCCCGCGCCGCCGGGGTCTCCAGGGCCACCGTGTCCCGCGTGGTCAACGGTGTCCGCAACGTGGACCCGGCCATCCAGCAGGCGGTCCAGCGGGCCGTCGCGGCGACCGGGTACGTGCCGAACCGGGCGGCCCGTTCGCTGGTGACCCGGCGGTCCGGCGCCGTCGCCCTGGTGGTGTGCGGTACGGGCTCCGCCGCTACGGGCGGCCGGGACGAGTTCGCGGCGCGCGTGTTCCAGGACCCCTTCTTCGGGCGGGTGGTCGGCGGAGTCGTCCGGGGGCTGCGGCCTCGCGGCGTCCATCCAGTACTGATGTTCGCCGATACGGGCGAGGACCGCGCCGAGGTGCTCTCGTACCTCACCCGGGGCGGCGCGGACGGAGCCCTGCTGGTCACCACCCGTGCGCGGGACCCGCTGCCCGGGATGCTGGCGGCGGCGGGGGTACCGGCGGTGCTGTTCGCGCGGCCCCCGGCGGATGTGCCGCTGGACCACGTGGATCTGCGGCACCGGGAGGGCGGGGCGCTGGCGGCCCGGCACCTGCTGGCGCGGGGGTGCGCGCGCCTCGCGGTGATAGGCGGCCCGGCGGACATCCCGGCGAGCCGGGAGCGCGTGGCCGGGTTCTGCGACGCGGTGGCGGCCGCGGGAGGGCGGGTACGGGCCGGTACGGGGGACTTCACCCTCGACGGCGGCGAACACGCGATGCGGCTGCTCCTGGCCGAACAGCCCGACCTGGACGGGGTGTTCGCCGCGAACGACCTGATGGCACAGGGCGCCTGCCTGGTGCTGCGCGAGCACGGCCGCCGGATTCCCGACGACGTGGCGGTGATCGGATTCGACGACTCCAGCGCGGCCGCGGCGAGCCGGCCGCGACTGACGACCGTCCGGCAGCCGGTGGAGGACATGGCCGCGGAGATGGTCCGCCTGCTCCTGGACCGCGTCACGGGCATCACAGGCGTCACGGGCATCACAGGCGTCACGGGCGCCGCGGCAGGCGCCGACCCCGGCCCGGCGAAGGGCGCCCCGACAGGTACGGAGCCCGCCGCCGTGCTGTTCGCACCGGAGCTGGTGGTCCGCGACTCGGCCTGACCCCCGGGAGCCGCGCCCCGCGCGGCGCCCGCTGACGCCCCGCCGCACCGCGCCCGCCCCGCTTCTCGGGGCGGGCGCGGCGTGCGTGGTGGGATGGGAGCCGGGGGCGGCGCAGCAACTCACGGAGAGGTCGGCTACATGCAGCAGGACGACAACACCATGCGGGCGATGGCGTACGAGACGTACGGCGGGGCGGAGGTGCTCGCCGAGACGAGGCTCCCCCTGCCGAAGGTCGGTCCCGGCGAGGTCCTTGTCCGGGTGAAGTACGCATCCGTCAACCCCGTCGACTGGAAGATCATGGCGGGCGGCCTCGACGCCCTCATGGACGTGGTGTACCCCGTGGTGCCGTGCTGGGACGTGTCCGGCACCGTCGAGCGGACGGGTATCGACACGCCCGAGTTCGCCGAGGGGGACGAGGTCATGGCCTACGTCCGCAAGGACTACGTGCACGGCGGTACCTGCGCCGAGTTCGTCTGCGTCCCCGTACGGGCGCTCGCCCGCAAGCCGGCCTCGCTGGGCTGGGCCGAGGCCGCCGGCCTCCCGCTCGCCGGGCTCACCGCCTACCAGGTGCTGACCCGCCTCGGCACCGGAAAGGACGACACCGTCCTCATCCACGGCGCGGCGGGCGGCGTCGGCTCCTTCGGCGTGCAGATCGCCCGCGCCCTCGGCGCCCGGGTCATCGGCACCGCCTCCCCCCGCAACCACGACCGCGTACGGGCCCTGGGCGCGGAGCCCGTCGCCTACGGGGACGGCCTGGCTGAGCGGGTGCGCGCCCTGGCCCCCGACGGAGTCACCGTGGTGGCGGACTTCGTCGGCGAGGTTCTCGCCGTCACCCGTGAAGTCCTCCACGACGACGGCCGCCACGCCTCCATCGCCGACCCCACCGTAACCGGTTCGGGAGGGGAGTGGATGTGGGTGCGACCCGTGGGCAGCGACCTTGAGGCGCTCGGCCGCCTCGCCGACGCCGGGCAGCTCACCGTGTCCGTGGCCCGGACGTTCCCGCTGTCCGAGCTGGGGGCGGCCTTCGAGCTGAGCCGGCAGGGCCACACGGCCGGGAAGATCGTCATCGAGATCTGAGGCCGGCCGGTACGGGGCACGCGCGGGGTCCGCTCGGCGGCGGTCGGGCACGGACCCGGAAGGGGACAGCCGTCAGCGGTCAGACGGCAGCAGTCCGCCAGTAGCCACCAGCCGGTTACGGGAGCCCGCCGCCGGTTACGGAAGCCGGAAGTCCGGGCCCAGTGCCGCGCCCGCCCCGGGGTGGGTCTCGTCGTAGCCGCGCGCGTTGCACTGCAGTCCGCCACGCACGCAGTGGTCGACCAGCGCCTTCAGGGTCCGGTCGTCCCAGGCGTTGAAGAAGTCGTAGTGGAAGGAGTGCCCGCTCCCGCTCGACAGCCGGACCCGCGACATGTCGCCGCTCACGGGGAAGGCCATCTTGAACTCGACCATCGGGACCGCTACCGGGTGGCTGGCCGGGCAGACGTTGTCGTTGTTGCCAGGCTTCACCACCGGGTACGCCATGTGCGCCTTGTGGTCGGGCGTGTCCAGGTACTTTCCGTCCCAGCAACTGGGCGACTGCATGCGGATGTTGAGCTGGGTCCCGGCAGGGCAGTGGGCCGGGAACTCGGTGTTCTTGAAGCTGTCCCCGCACTCCCAGCCCTCGACCCAGCCCCGGTGGCCGCGGAACTCGGCGGCGCTCTGCGTCGGGCTGCCGACGACGAACCGCAGGCCCTTGGGGAAGGGGCGCACGCTCGTGTAGTCGGTCACGCCCGTCTTGTAGTAGATCACCTGGGGGCCGGTCGGCAGGACCGGCCGGTCGCCGTTGAAGAGCGTCGGCATCCAGTACCCGGAGAGGTCGCCCGGGGCCGTGCAGGCCGTGCCGCCCGCGCTGAGGGAGGCGGTCGTGCTGAACGCGTCGGTCGTGGTGTTGCCCAGGAAGGTGTGGTCGTGCGAGGCGCCCGGTCGGCCCGCGAACACGATCGGGTCGTCCGCGGCGGTACGGGTGACCGCGCAGTTGGCCTGGAACTCGTGGAAGTAGCGGTCGGGCGGGTTCGCCCAGGACGGGGTGACCCCGGTGACCTGCGGCACGGCGGGGATGTAGCCGTCCCCGTCGGGGTCGTCGCCGGTGGCCGACGGGGCCGCCGCCGCGTGGTTGGCGTGTGCGGCCGGAGCGGTTCCGGCGTCGGGGGCCGCCTGGGCGGTCAGGGCGAGGCCGCCGAGGCCGGCGGTCGCGGTCAGGGCGAAAGCCGCCGAGACCAGCAGGGCGGACAGGGTCCGCGGTCGGAGATTCACTTCTGCTCCTCCGGTGGTGTGGGCGCCTCCCGGTTGGGAGAGCGCTCTCTCGAACGGCCCGCAAAACGCGGGGCGGCCGCCGGGCCGCCCCGCGTCCTGCGGGGGTCAGGTGGGGGTCAAGGGTGGTCAGGGGTTGGGTCAGGCGGGGTCAGGGGTAGGTCAGGCGAGGTCATGGGAACAGGGGTGGGTCAGGCGGGGTCAGGGGAACGAGACGATGGTGGACGGGACGGTCGAGGTGCCCGAGGTGGGAGCGCCGATACCGTTGATGACGTGCTCGTACTGGCCGTTGCCGCCGAGCGAGACGACCAGGAGGTCGTGGAACTTCACTCCCGGCTTCACCGGGGCCTGGAACCCGTGCTCCTGGCGGATCGTCGGGTCCACGTTGTAGTAGCAGTAGCTGCCCAGGCCCCAGCCCTCGTGGGTGTTCACCGAGTCGGCCACCTTGTAGCCCGCGTAGCCCTTCGTGGAACCGTTCTGGATCGCCGCCTGGTTGGGGGCGTCGTACGCCTTCTCGTTCTGGAAGAAGATCGTGCGCCCGCGCTCGCCGTTCCATTCCACGTCGTACTTGTTGAAGTGCTCGACGAAGAGGCCGGTGGCCAGGACGTCGTCCCCGTTCACCCGGAAGCCGTAGTCGGAGCGGTTGGTCTCCCAGCCCACCCCGTCGCCGTGGTCGGCCCGCCAGATCCAGGTGTGGTCGACGATCGTGTCGTCGCTGTTGACCACCATGCCGAGCGTGGCCTTGCCCGGACCCGCGCCGCCGACGCGGATGAACACGTCCTGGACGGTGGTCGGGTTCGCCGAGTGGTCCGCGGCGGCACCGGCCGGGCCGACCTCCAGCAGCGTCGGGGAGTTGACCGGACCCGCGTCGATCAGGAAGCCGGCCAGCTTCACACCGTCCACGTCGGCGACCTTCATCGCGGTCACCCCGTTGTCCGGGATGATCGTGGCGAGGCCGAGACCCAGGACGACCGTGTCCGGGCGGTTGACCTGGATCGTCCGGTCCACGTGGTAGACGCCCGGGGTGAAGAGCAGGTGCAGGCCCTGGGTCAGCGCCGCGTTGATCGTCGCAGCGCTCGCGCCGGGCTTGACCACGTAGAACTGGCTCAGCGGGATCGAGCTGCCCTGCGGTGCGCCGTTGCCCCAGGAGGTGCCGCGGGCGTTGGTGCGCTTGGCCGGTACGAAGACCTTGTACTCGGTGCCGTCCAGGTGGAGGAAGGGCTTCTCCCGCGAGACGGGCGTGGTGTCGAGGGTGGTGTAGGGCGGGTTCGGGTAGGACTGCGCCGGGGCGCCTTGGGTGCCGGAGAAGACCTGGTTCCAGACGGCGTTGGACCAGCCGCCGATCGAGCTGTCGCGCGTGTACCACTGCTGCTGCGAGTAGTTGCCGACCTGGCCGTCGATCTTCGAATCCGCGATGTAGCCGCCGGAGGCCCACCCGTAGCCGTTCGGGGCCAGGTTCAGGCCGCCCTTGACGTGCATCCGGCGGAAGGGCGCCGCCTGCGAGACCGCCCAGCGGTTGGTGCCGTTCACCGGGTTGAGCGCCAGGTTCTCGGCCGAACGCCAGAAGTTCTGGGTGGCGTTGCCGCCGAACCAGCCGGCGTCCACGGTCACATCACCGTTGATGGTGGTGTCGTCGGGGTTCAGCCCGAGGCCGGAGATCGAGGTGTAGAAGCCGATCTGGGCGTTGAGGCCGTTGTACGTGCCGGGCTTGAAGAGGAACTGGTAGCGGCCGGAACCGAACTGGGCGGCCTCCTGCTGCGTGAACACCTCGTCCAGCTTGGCCTGGATGTTCGGCGTCGAGGGGTCGAAGACGATCACGTTCGGGCCGAGGTCGCCGCCGCCCGGGATCACCGGACCGGTGCCGGAGGTGCCGTACACCTGGAACTCCCAGAGCGAGTAGCCGTACCCGGTGGCCCGCGCGGTCCCGTACACGCGGACGTGGCGGGCGGTGCCGGTGATGTCGTGGGTCTGGACCCCGCCCGGGCTCGCGGTGGTGGACCAGGCGGTGCTCCAGTTGGTCCCGTCCAGGGACAGCTCGATGCGGTAGGCCTTCGCGTACGCGGCCTCCCAGCGCAGGACCACCTGGCTCAGCTGGGCCGGGGCCCCGAGGTCGACCTGTATCCATTGCGGGTCGGCGAACTGGCTGGACCAGCGGGTGCCGTTGTCGCCGTCGACGGCCGCGCCGGCGGGTGTTCCGGCGCCCTCCAGGCTGGACGCGGTGACGGGCTTGCCCTGGGAGAGGAGCACGGGAGCCGCGTGGGCGGCGGCGCCGGGGAGCAGCACGAGCAGGGCCGCGATCAGGGCGGAGGCGAGCGCCGCGGCGGTGAGCCGCGGCGGGCGATCGGAGAGGAGGGGCATGTGGGGGCTCCTGAGGTCATGGATCCGGGGGGACCGAAGCGTGAGTGAACTGCCCCCCGGGCACACCGTCAAGGGTTTGAGCGTTCATGAACTGAAGGCCGAACGGGATGTCAACTCCGCGCCAGGCCTGTGAACTCGGCGTTTCTTCAATCCTTGTGAAAAGTATTGACGAAAAAAGGTGGCATGGCTGTACTGATGCTCATGGCCGCTCTGTCCCGCCGTGCCCGCTGGGCGGGACGGAGCTCGGACCGCGTTCGGGAAGTGTGCCCCGCCGCACCCCAGAGGTGATGATGCGTTCGTTACTCGTTACTCGTTACTCGTCGCTGGTCCGTGTGCGGCGCCGCACCCGGCGACGCCGCGCCGCATGCCCGGCCACGCGCTCAACGGAGGTCGGGGACGTCGCCGCACGCCACCCGGGCTACCTCCACGCCGGTGAGCCCGGACGACCAGGAGGCGGAGAGGGCCGACAACCGAGCCGCGTCGGGCGGGGCGGCGCCCAGCCCGATCGCGTAACGGGCGATCCCCGGACCGGACTCGAACGGACGGGGCCAGGCATGGACGTCCCCGTGGCCGGCCTCCTCCAGGGCGCGGAGCAACGCCCGCAGCCGCCCCCGGGTCCGGCCCAGGGACTGCTCGAACTCCCGCGGCCCGGCGGCCCGTACGGTCACGACCGCCCACGCCGCGTGCCGCCGGTGCAGCGGCGGCGGGACCGTCACCTCCGCGAGGGACACCCCGTCGCCCTCCAGCAGCTCCCAGGCCCGGTACAACTCCCGGACCAGCAGGTCCCGCATGCCGGGCCCGACCTGGGCGGTGCAACTGCGCACCGGTTCCGAGGGAGTGAGCACGGTCACCGGACCGGCGGCGCCGACGGCGTCGTGCGCTGCTCGGGCCGCCGCGTCCCGCGTGCCGGCGGTCTGCGCCGGCACTGCCCGGCCCGCCGCTCGTAGCGAGACCGGCTCCCGCCAGTCCCAGGCGGCCCACATGCCGAAGAACTCGCGCAGCAGAACGCCGGGCGCCCGCGGCCCCGCCTCGCCAACCGTACGGGCGGCGAGCACCGTCCAGGCCAGTCCCGGCAGCCCGCCGAACGGCGCCGAGTCCAGCCCGCGCGCCCGGGCCCAGGCCTTGACCTCCCGGGCCAGACGGGCGAACGCCGCGTGCTCCGCGCCCGCGAAGCCCCGAATCGCTTCCGCGTCGCTCACGGCGCTCAGCGCCACGGCCGCCGCCTCGCCCAGGGCGGCCCGGCGCCCGACGGCCGCCGCGGGGTCCAGCGCACCGGTGGCGACCACCGCGAGGTCCACGTCCAGCGTGGCGACCCGCAGCCGCAGTCCCGGCACCCGCGCCCCGGTGACCTCCCGCAGCCGCTCGGCGTCCGGCAGCGCCGCCGAGATCCGCTCCCGTACGTCGGCGACGCGCACCTCGCCCGGCAGCGCCGCCACCAGGTCGAGGTCGGCGTCCGGCAGGGCGCAGCCCATCCGCCGGGACCCGGCGACGTGCACCACCCCGTCCGCGAGTGCCCCGGCGATCCGCGCGACGACCCGCGCCGACGCCTCGACCCCGGCGTCCCGGCCAGAGTCACCGTCACCGCGATCCCCGGCGTCCCGGCCTCCGGCCTCGCGTCCCGGAGGTGACGGGGGTGTCGGGGGTGTCGGGGGCGAGACGGCCGCCGGGCTCGGCGGCTCCGCCGCCCACCGCACCCGCCCCGTGCCCAGCTCCACCGTCGCCCGGACCCGCATCGGCCCGTCCCCGCGCCGCGAGAGCACGGCCAGCTCCCCGACCCACGCCGACACACCCGCGCCGAGGCGGTCGGCGAAGGCGGCGGACGCCCGCACCGGGGCGCGGTCGCGTCCCAGCGTCAGGTGCGGGGTGTAGCCGTCCGGACCGTCCGCACGGCCCCGGCACCCGGGAAACCGCTCGACGAGCGCGCGCCGCAGCTCCTGCCACGGGGCGTCGCCGCCCGCCGCCGGGTCCAGCCACAGCGTGGCGTCCTCGCGGTGCCCGAAGCTGTGCACGCCCTCCAGTCGCGTCTGGAACGGCCGTACCCCTGCGGCGACTTCGGCGAGCAGCTCGGCCGCCCGCGTGAACGAGGACTCCGGTACGAAGCCGAAGAGCAGATTCACGTGCGCGGGCCACCGCTCGGCCCGCGGGTCGTGCTCGCGCCGGAGCTCCTCCATCCCTGAGGGGAGCCGGGGCGGGAGCCAGGCCACCGCCGTCCGCGTCGTCGCCGCACCGTCCAGCACGGCGGGACCGCCGTCCGACGGGCCGTCGAACTCCACCGACGCCTCCACGCCGAAGTGGTCGGAGGCGAACAGCCCCTGCGGACCGGGGGAGTCGCCCCGCAGCGCCGCCCCCGTCACGCGCGCCGGCGGGTTGCGGGACGACCCCGACTCCAGCAGGACGCGGTCGAGCCGGGCCGCCCGCCCGGACAGCGAACCGACCGCCGCCAGCGGGTTGGCCGCCGGGTCGAAGGTCGGCGTGTCGTCCGCCGCGCCGTGCACCTCGGTCCAGGCGTCCCGGAACCCGAGCGCGTTCGCCGGCCCCTCGGTCCCGGAACGGCCGTCGTTGAAGTCCCCGAGCAGCGCCACCTCGGCTCCGATGCCGCCCAGGCCCTCCGCGAGCAGCGCCAGTTCGGCCGATCGCCGCGCCGCGCCGTCCTGCGAGTGGTCGCTGGTCAGGTGGGTGTCCGCGACGACCAGTGGACCCGCCGCCGTGTCCACCGTCACGGCGGCCACCGCCTTGTGCGCCCTGAGCTCGCGCAGCCCCGCCTCCCGTACGGGCAGCCGGCTCAGCACCAGCAGCCCGTACGCGGCGACGTCGCGGCCGCCCGGATCCGTACCGACCGTGTACGCGTCCCGGACCCACGGCTCCGCCAGCAGCATGCGGAGCAGCTCCGGCTCCACCTCCTGGAGCGCGATGACGTCGGCGTCGGCAGCGGCCAGTTCGGCCAGCAGCAGCGGCCTGCGCCGCGCGGTGTCGATGCGCGGCGCGTCGTACCGGTCCCACAGGGTGTTCCACGTCAGCAGCCGCACCGTCGCCGGGCCCGTCCCCGCGGCGCGCGGCACGGCGTCGGCCGGCCTCCAGGCGCCGGCTCCCGCCGGGTCCCACGCGTACGGGGTGCGCGCGGTGAAGAACGGCGCGCGCAGCAGGCGCGGGTCGCGCACCCGCCCCGCGCCGGTGAGGTCGATCCGGTCCACACCGGTCGCGCGGTCCCACACCAGCTCGCCGTCCGCCTCCACGAACAGCACCCGGTGCCACGGGATGTCGCCGCCCGGCACGAAGGACGGCAGCGGCACCCGCTTGGGGTCCGCTCCCCGCTGCAGCAGTCCGAGGACGAACCGGGCCGGATCGAACCGGGGGTCCCAGCGGACCTGGTGGTAGAGCTCCTCGCTGGTACGCATCAGTGCTCCCCGCCCGCTGCCGTACGCGTCCCGGCCGGCGAGCCGGGCGAACGCGCCGGGCGGCCCGGCGGGCCGCCGCCGAGGCCGCCCGCCACGTCCTCGACCGTGCCGGTCGCTCCGATGTACCAGGTCCGGTGCGCCCCGCCCGGATACGGCGGGCCGAAGCGGTGCAGCTGCCCGGCCAGCACCCCCGCCGGCACCGGGTGCACCCGCGCCGCGTTGCGCCGCAGCAGCTCCGCCTCCTCGACCAGCACCACGGCGTGCGTCACCAGCGCGTCCCGCCGGCGCGCCACCGAACCGGCCATGGCGCGCTGCCGGTCGTTCAGGGACGTGGCGTCCCAGACCACGGTGGAGCCCCGCGCCAGGGCGTCGTCGAGCCGGTCCAGAGCCTCGCGCAGCACCTGGGGGTTGGCGCTCTGGTCCGCCCGGGACCCCCGCGCGGTCCGCAGGTCGTCGAGACCGATGTACGTGTCCACGCCGGTCAGGCCGCGCGCGAAGGTGCTCTTGCCGCTGCCCGAGGGCCCGCACAGCTGGATCAGCCGCGGGAACGCCCCGTCCCGCCACCGCCACGTGGCCGCCACAGCCTCCTCCGCCGTGCTGATCCGGCCCGCGCCGAACGCGCGCCGCGCCTCGGCCCAGCAGCGGTCCGCCGCGTCGGCGCCCAGTCCCGCGAGGTCCGTCCGCAGCCCGTCCCGCAGGAACCCCAACGGATCCGGGCCGAGGAGCCCCGCGTCCTCGGCGCACAGCGCGGACCACTCCACGCACTCCCGCGCCTCCGCGTCCCCCGCCGCCGCGCCGGCGAGCGCGTGCAGGATGCCGAGGTCGGCGGCCTCCGCCAGCCGGACCAGCCCCGCCCGCCGCTCCGCCTCGGGGAACGGCCGCTGGAGGTACGGGTACAGGCCCACCAGGTCGGCCACCCGGCGGGCGAGACCCATTCCGAGCGGGCCCGCCGCGAGCCTGGCCGCGATCCGGGCCCGGGGCGCGCGGTGCAGCAAGGCGGCCAGTACTCCGGCCAGTCGGGCGTCCCCGGTGCGCTCCCGATCCGGCCCGTCGAGCAGCGCGGCGACCTCGTCGGCCACGGCCGGATCGGCCACGGCGGGGCCGGTGTCCGAGGCGCTCGCCCCATCGGCTGGACGCGGTGCACCCGCTCCAACCGGTTCACCCACCGCCCCCACCGGACCCGCTGCCGCACCGGCCCCGACCCCGGCCGCCGCCAGCAGGTCCGCCGCGTCGGCCCCGGCGCCCGAGCGCACGGCCCACAGGGGGGCGGCCGCACCGAGCCCGTTGGGCACCACCCGCGCGAACATCCAGTGCGTGTCCGTCCGCACATGGCCCCCGCGCACCCACTTCGCCACGCACCGGCCGAAGTCCTCACGAGCGAAGCCGTCCACCGTCCGCACGACGTACCCCTCCTGGCGGGAGGTGTCCAACCGCAGCCCGCGCAGCGCCCGTTCGTCGAACACGCCGCGCCACAGCACGCGCGGCGCGGGCACGCCCAGGTCCCGCAGGAAGACGACTGTCCGGTCCCAGTCCAGGCAGCGCTCGCCGTCCCAGACCGAGAACCCGTAGAACCAGCTGTCCAGGTCGTCGTACGCGAGCGAGTGCCGGGCGTAGAGGTTCTCCCCGCACACCCGCCAACCCGCCGGTATCCGGGCGCCGACGCGGCCCTGGAGGCTCTTGACCCAGGCCCGGGACGGATGGTGCGCGGAGTCGAGCGAGCGCGCGTGCAGCCCGTCCGCGTACAGGGTGGTGTTCTCGCCGTCGAGTTTCTCGGTCACCACGACCTCGCGCCCGGCCAGCCCCGACAGCCCCGCCGGCCCGGTCGCCCGTACGTCGTCCGGGGTGGCTCCGGGGGACCAGGGCAGGTGCGGTGTGCGGGGGTAGTGGGTGCGCATGGTCCGCTCCTGCTCGACGGTGTGGTGCCCCGTCACTGTAGGTACGCGCTGGGTGCGCATCCACCCGTTTTCCAGCGGGGAACCATACGAAAACGCGCATCCCGGGCAGTCCGGGGGCGGCGCCCGGAACACTCGGTAGCCGCACGGCGCGTCCCGCCGGGTGCCTTCCTCAGGCGTCGGCCGGTACGGCGGCGACCAGCTACCGGGGCCGGCCGGGTCCACGGCTCCCCGGTGTCGGGGGACAGCCGCCGGGAATCGCGGATGACCCGGCCCGCGGTCCGCCTATCGGCACAGGGCCACGATGGAGGGCGACACCGTGCCCCGGGCCGCCTCGCACAGGTCGGCCATGTCGTACGAACGCTGCGGCGCGCTACGGGACTTCGGGGGCGCGGGCCGTTTGCGGGGCTTCGCCGGGGCGGGGCGCGCGGGCTTCGCCGGCCGGGCCCGCCGCGGCGGTTCGACCGCTCGGGGACGCTGCCGCGGGCCGGCGCCGGCCGGAGCGGGGGGCCGCTCCGCGACCGCGTCCGGTCCCGGGTGGTCCGGGGCCGCGGGACCCGCCGGCGCCGGCGAGGGCTGCGCCGCCAGCGGCAGTCGGCTCAGCGGCAGGGCGGCCCCCTCCCGTTCCGCCGGATCCCCGGGGGCACCGGCCGCGGCCGGCGCGAGACGCGGCGCGCCGGGCGCGGGACGCACCGTCACGCATCCGGTCGCCATGACGAACGCGGCGAGGGTCAGGGGCAGGGCCCGGCGCAGCTGCATCCGCCCACCCTGCCGTACGCGCACCGCCGGAGTCCCACCCGTCACGCGGACGGGTGACGAGCGGGACAACCGGGGGAGTGGATGGGCGCCGCGGCGCGGCTACGGCCTGCGGCGCGGCTTCGAACTCTTCGCGCCCTTCGCGCCCTTGGCGTTTTTGCCGCCCTTGGCGCCGACCGAACCGCCCGCACCGCCACGGGAGTTGCGGCCCGTGGCCTTGCCGCCGGCCGGCTTGCGCTGCGCTCCGGCCTTGTCCGCGCGCTTGGCCTTCGGCTGCGGCGGTGTCGGCGGCCGGCCCCGGGTGCTGTTCACGGTCCGTCCCCGGACGATCCCGATGAACTCCTCCACCAGGTCGGTGGTCCGCTCCTGCGGCCAGGACAGCGCGACCCGCGATTCGGGGGTCCCCGAGACGGGTCGGTAGGTCAGGTCCTTGCGGTGGTGCAGGCGGGCGAGGGACTGCGGGACGACCAGCACGCCCACCCCCGCCGCCACGAGTTCGACGGCGTCCGCCGTCGTGGCGGGACGCTCGAACGCGGGCAGGCCCGGCGGGCGCTCCCAGTCGAGGGTGTCGTCGAGCGGGTGCAGCACGATCTGGTCCGCGAGATCGGAGACGGAGATCTCCTCGACGGCCGCCACCAGGTGGTCCTTCGGGATCACCACCACGGTCGTCTCGGTGTACAGCGGGATCGCGCTGAGGTCGTCGCGGTCCACCGGCAGCCGGACGAAGCCGGCGTCCGCGCCGCCGCCGCGCAGCACGTCGAAGGCCTCGGCGGGCGACACCGCCACGAGAGTCAGGGGAACGTCGGGCAGCCGCTCGTGCCAGGTCCGCACCCACTTGGTGGGAGTCACCCCCGGTACATACGCGAGCCGGAACGATGATGGGGATACTTCCGAGCCTGTCACCCCGCCAGGTTACCGGTCGTGGTCGGAGGTAGCGCACATGCTCGATACCCTTGGGACCATGACATCGCACCAGAGCACCCAGACGATGAAGCCCGCGACCGCGGCGAAGAAGCTGGGTGTGTACCTTGAGGCCACCCCCGCCGAGTTCCAGGAGGGCGTGGTCTCGCGCACCGAGCTGAGCGCCCTGCAGGCCGACCCGCCGCAGTGGCTGCAGGACCTGCGACGCAACGGCCCGCACCCGCGCCCCGTGGTCGCCGCGAAGCTCGGCGTCTCGATCGCGGGCCTGGCCCGTGGCGGAGTCACCGAAGCCCTCACCACCGAGCAGATCGACGCGCTGAAGAACGAGGCGCCCGAGTGGCTCCAGCGCGAGCGCGCCACCCAGGCGGACGTCCGCAAGGAAGCCGTACGCATCAAGGAGCGGAACGCGGAGCGCGCCGACAAGGCCCGCGACGAGAACGCCTGACACCTGCTCCCGAGCGGCTCCCGGCCGCTCCCCGCAGTCCCGCCTCCGGCGGTCCCGGCTCGCCGGAACCGCCGGCCGCGGCGCTGGGGCGCCCGGCAAGATCCGAAAAGGCCGGCCTAGGCTCGACCCTGCGCGGCCAGGCGGAGCGCGTACTCCACCGGGCCCCGGCGCAGCGGGCTGTCGGCGCAGGCCCGCTGCCAGACCCAGGTCAGCCCCAGCGCACCCCCGCTGAAGGCGATCCACGCGCCCCACGACGCGGCGCCGTGGGCCGGGCCCGCCAGTACCAGCGCGTGGACGACGTACGCACTGAGCGCCATCGCTCCCAGCAGGGTGAGCGGCCGCAGCAGGCCGGCGCCCAGCCGGTGCCGCGCGACCAGCGCGCACAGCCCGATGAGGGCGGCGCCCACGCCCGCGTTGCCGAGGGTCTCCAGCGGGGTCTGGCTGTACGGGTCGGCCACCAGCAGCCAGTCCCACGAGGTGCTGGGCACCGCGCCGTACTGCCCGTTCAGGACCTCCCGCACCGGATCGGCGGCGCCCAACGCCTCCGGGTGGTGCACCGATATCGCCTCCAGCAGCCGTTCCCGGCTGCCGAGGACATGGGTCGCGAGCCACGCGGAGCCGTAGCCGGCCGCGGCCGCCGCCGCACCCCAGCCCGCCAGCCGGGCGGACACCGCGCGCTCCCGTATGTCGCAGAGCCGGGCCAGGGCCATCCCGGCCAGCACGTACGGGAAGTAGGTGGCCAGCGGGTACGCGCCCGTGAGCAGCAGCGCGGTCACGACGTCGCCCAGCCCCGCCCAGCTGGTCAGATCCGAGGCCTCGGGCACCATGCCCCGCCCGGAGGAGCCGTAGCCGAACACCGGGCCCAGCACGAACGACAGCAGCGGGCCCGCCGCCACCGACACGCCCGCCACGGCGGTCAGCACCGGGGTGGAGAGGCGGGTGAACGGCTCGGCGGCCAGGAAGTACACGGCGAAGAAGGCCAGGATGACCAGGATCCCGGGCCAGAGCGAGGCCAGCCCCAGCCCGAGCGCGGCCAGGATCGCGCACCGTATCAGCAGCGGGCGGTAGCGCGCCGCCCAGCCGCCGGGAGCGTCCGAGGGGTTGCGGCCGCGCTGGGAGAGGACCAGTGAGAATCCCGCGAGGAGGGTGAAGAGCGCCGGGGCCCGTCCGTCGGCGGCGACGAGCAGATAGCCGGCGCCTGCGGGCTCGGCGCCCGGACCCACGTGGACGGCGAACATGCCGAGCACGGCCAAGCCGCGCACGGCGTCCACTCCCGCCAGCCGGCCGCCGGGGCGGATGCCCCCGCCCGCTGCCGCCGCCACGGCCGAGCCGCCCCCCGTCGCTACGGCGCCCACGGCCGAGCCGCCCCCCGTCGCTACGGCGCCCTCCGCCGAGCCGCCCCCCGTCACTCCGGACTTCGCGATCCCCGCCACCGACATCCCCGCCCCCACCACCGCCGTACCCGACGGCGCTGCCTCTGCTGCCTCTGCTGTCCCCGCCACGGGCGTCCCCGCCTCCGACCCTGCCGCCTCCGCCGTTCCGGCACCCCTCCGACGCCCGCCGGGGTCCCCCTTCGTCCGGCCCGGTCCGGTGACGTGGTCGGACCAGCGGTTTTCACGCCGCCAGTCCGCCCGGCGAAGGTAGCAGGGCCCGCGTAATCAGGTCATAAGAAGGTATAGGGATGGCAAAGAGGCGATCCGGGTCCCGCGTCCGGGCACCCGCCGTAACCCGGGGACCCGGCCCGCTGTTTCACAGCCGGCGGGTCCACCCAGGTGAACGGAGTACCGATGCCGGAGCTGACCGACGAAGCCGTGACGGACGAGGCCCCCGGCGGCGGTGACACGACGGACCGGGCCGCGACCGACGACGGGTGCCCGCGGACCGACGACGGGTGCCCGCGGACCGGCGGCGACGGGCGGGCCGGGACCTGGATGACCCCCCGGGCCTACGCGGCCTCGCGCGCGACCCTCTGGACGGGTGCCGTGGTCCTCGTCACCGACAGCGACGGCAGGGTCCTGATCCAGAGCGTCGACTACCGCCCCGACCGGCTGCTGCCCGGCGGAGCCGTCGACGCGGGCGAGGCCCCGTCGGCGGCCGCCGCCCGCGAGGTGCGCGAGGAACTCGGCATCGACGGCCGTTTCCCCCGCGGCCTCGCCGTGGACTGGATCCCGTCCGACGCCCCGGGCATCCCGCCCGAGATGGGCTTCCCCGGCGAGGTCCTCTACGTGTACGACGGCGGCACCTGGCCGGCCGAGCGGATCGACTCCGTCCGGCTGCCCGCGCAGGAGATCACCGCCATCCACTTCGCCGAACCGGCCACCCTGCCCGCGCTCATGGACCCGGGGGACGCCCGCCGGACCCTGTCCGCGCTGCGCGCCCGGATCGGCGGCGCGGGCGCCGCGCTGCTGGAGGACGGCCGCCCCACCGCCCCCACGGCGCTCGACCGGCTCGGAGTGCTCCGTACGCCCCGGCCCCGCCAGCACTGGGACTGGTGCCCCGGCCCGGTCCCCGCCCACCTGCCCGTCCGCGACCGGGCGGGCTGGCTCTTCGCGCCGGACGGCAGGGTCCTCGTCCTGATCGCCCGTGCGACCGGCGCCGCCCGACTCCCGTCCCCGACGGCCGGGACGGTCACCGGGAGCGCGCCGCTCGGCTACCGGTACGACGGCCGCGGCGCCCACCTCCGGGCCGCGGCGCGCCTCACGGGGCTCGCCCCGGCGGCGGATCCCGCGTACGCCCGGCTGCTGGCCACCCCCGAGCAGGTCCGCGAACTGAGCGACTGGGGCCCGGCCGGCGAGCGGGAGCTCGCCGCGGTCCATTCGGCGCGCATCCGCCTCTCGCTGCCCGCCGCCGCCCGCACACCGCCCGCGGAACTCCCCGAGGAGGGCATCCGCTGGTGATCCGACGGCCACCGCCATGATCGGGAAATCCGGCGTCCGGCGGCCCCGGTCCCGCAGCATGGGCCCATGAGCGACACCGCGATCACCTACACCCTGTACGTCCAGGCCGACCCCGCCCGGGTCTGGCAGGCCCTGACCGATCCCGCCCTCACCCGCCGGTACTGGGGGCTGAGCTTCGAGACCGACTGGGCGGTGGGATCGCCGATGGACTGGGTCGAGCGAGGAGCCCGCACGAGCGATCCCGCGCAGCTGGTCCTCGCCTGCGTCCCGGACCGGCTGCTCTCCTACACCTGGCACACGTTCAGTCCCGCGTGGGCGGCCTCGGTGGGCATCGACGAGGACCTGCGGGCCGAGCTGGCCAGCCGCCCGCGCACCAAGGTCACGTACGAGATCGAGCCGGTGGGCGACGCGCTCGCGCGCCTGACGATCCTGCACGAGGGCTTCGAACCGGGCGGCACGCTGATCGGTATGTGCGGCCAGGCCTGGCCGCTGCTGGCCTCCAGCCTCAAGACACTGCTGGAGACCGGGGCGCCGCTGCCGGGGTCCGGGATCGAAGCGGACGAGATGTAGCCCGGCGGACGGACGAGATGTAGCCCGCTGGACGGACGGGCGCGGCTGGAGCCCGGCGGACGGACGGGCGCCGCGCGGGGACGCCGCCGGGGGAGACCCCGGGGGCACCCTGGATGTCGACCGCGCACGGCGGTCGTGTGGAATGGGTGCCATGGGGAGAGGCCAGCACCGGCGGACACGCACCGCCGGCACACCGCACAGCGTCCACCGCGCCCGGGTCGCCGGCATCCGGGCCGTCGCCGGCCGGACGGGCCGGCTCCGCGCGGGCGGCGCCCGATGAGCCTCACGCCCGCCGACGGCGCCATGCCGGCCGAGCACTGGCGTTACGAGCGCCACCTGGAATCCCTGGCCGCCGTCGCGCCTGGCGGCGAAGGCGAGGCCGAGGTGGTCGCCGCCGTCCTGCGCGACCCCGATCCGGTGATGGCCGAGAGCGCCGTCGTGACCCACCTGAACCGCCGTGCGGCGCAGCTCCCGGCCGAGGGCGCCTTCCCGGCCTGGGCCGGGGCCATGGCCACCGTGCTGCGGGGCTGGGCGTTCCCGGAGCGGCGGCTGCGCGAGTGGTCGTTGCTCAAGGCCATCACCCGCGGCGACGCCTGGTCCGCCTCGCAGCTCACCGGGGCCTCCGACTGGTGCCAGCGCACCGCCGCCCAGAGCCTGGACTCGTACGAGGCGCTGCGCCTGCTCGCCGGCGCCGCCCGGACCCGGCGCGTCCGCAACGCCGCCAACGAGCGGCTGCGGCGCCGCACGCAGGTCTGACAGCGCCGCGCCGCGGGTCTACAGCGCCGCGCCGCGGGTCCGCGCGCACCGTGCCGGGACTGGCGGAAGGGGCACGCGCACGCGTCCCGAACACCGGTCCCGCACACGTCTCGTCACACGTCCACCGAGGGCTTAAGGTGCCGTTACCCGGCCGGGTATCAGCGTGAAGACCGATGCCACTTCGCTGGAGGATGACTCTCCGTGTCGCACGTTCCACAAGCTTCCGTCACCACCCCCGACGGTGAGCCGGCTCCGCTCGTCCCCACCACGTACAGCGAGGTCAAAGGCTGGTTCTCGGCGTACGACCAGGTGCTCTTCGACTGGTTCCTGACGCGTCAGAACGGCGTCGGGGGGCGGCCCGGTGATCTGCTGGAGCTCGGCGCCTTCCTGGGGAAGAGCGCGATCTTCCTCGGCCGGTACGTGCGGCCGGGGGAGGAGTTCACCGTCTGCGACCTCTTCGACTCCCCGGCCGCGGACGACTTCAACGTCGCGGAGAACCGCAGCTCCTACCCCACGCTCACCCGGCGCGGCTTCGAGACGAACTACCTGGCCTTCCACGAGGCGCTGCCGACGCTCGTACAGGCCCCCACCTCGGTCGTCCCCGGCCGGGTCGAGCCGGCGAGCTGCCGGTTCGTGCACGTCGACGCCTCGCACCTCTACGAGCACGTCGTCACGGACATCGAGTCCTCGCGCCTCGTCGCGGACGCGGACGCGGTCGTGGTCTTCGACGACTACCGGTCCGAGCACTGCCCGGGCGTCGCGGCCGCCGTGTGGACCGCGGTGGTCACGGGCGGACTGCACCCCATCTGCGTGTCCGCCTCGAAGCTCTACGCGACCTGGGACGACCCCGCGCCCCACCAGGCGGCGCTGCTCGCGTGGCTGGAGGAGCGGGCCGACCTCTGGCACGGCGTGGACGTGATCGACGGCCGCCCGGTGGTGCGTATCGGGGACCAGGGCGCCGTGCCGCCCCCGCCCCCGGAGCCCCTGCACCCCGCGCCGCAACCGGCCCCGGCTCCCGCGCCCGCCGCCGTGCGGCGACCGGGCGCCCGCTGGCGCAGGCTGGCGAAGGACCTGCTGCCGCCCGTGGTGACCCGCGCGATCGTCGCCCGGAACCGCCGCCGCAGGCGCTGACCGCTCCGCGACCGGACCGGTCGGGTACGCCGGCCCCCCGCACAGGGGGCCGGCGTACCCGTTTCGGGGGCGTGCCGGGTCAGGCGCCCCGGCGCACGCGGGCCGCGCGGCGGGCTTCGGCGGTCTGCCTGGCCTCGGCTGTCTTGCGGGACTCCTTGCCGCGGCCCGTGCGGCCGGGCCGGGTGCCCATCCCGCGGAAGCCGAGCTCCGAACCGGAGGGCTTGCCCTTGGCGTCGGTCGGGGCGGATCCGGCCAGCGGCACGCCCGAGGGCGCCTTCGCGCCGGTGATGCGGCTCAGGGCGTCCTCGCCGGAGCGCACCTGGGTGATGGTCGGCCGGATCCGGGCGTCCGCCATGAGCCGGACCATGTCCCGGCGCTGGTTGGGGGTGACGAGTGTGACCACGCGGCCGGACTCGCCGGCCCGGGCCGTCCGCCCGCCCCGGTGCAGGTAGTCCTTGTGGTCGGCGGGCGGATCCACGTTGACCACGAGGTCGAGGTCGTCGATGTGGATGCCGCGCGCCGCGACGTTGGTGGCGACGAGGACGGTGACGGCGCCGGTCTTGAACTGCGCCAGCGTCCGGGTGCGCTGCGGCTGCGATTTGCCGCTGTGCAGCCCTTCCGCCCGTACGCCCATGGCCCGCAGGTGCTTCACGAACTGGTCGACGCCGTGCTTGGTGTCGAGGAACATCAGCACCCGGGCGTCGCGGGCCGCGATCTCGGTCGCCGTCGAGATCTTGTCGGCGGCGTGGATGTGCAGCACGTGGTGGTCCATCGTGGTCACCGCGCCCGCCTGCGGGTCGACGGAGTGCGAGACGGGGTCCTTCAGGTACGACCGCACCAGCTGGTCCACGTTGCGGTCCAGGGTGGCGGAGAACAGCATCCGCTGGCCGGCGTGGTGGACCTGGTCGAGGATCTCCGTGACCTGCGGCATGAAGCCCATGTCGCACATCTGGTCGGCCTCGTCGAGCACGGTGGTCCGCACGCGCTCCAGGTGGACGTCACGCCGTCCGACCAGGTCGCTGAGGCGTCCCGGCGTGGCGATGACGACCTCGGCGCCGGTGCGCAGCGTGCTCACCTGCCGGCCGATGGACAGTCCGCCGACGACGGTGGCCAGCCGCAGGTCCAGGGCCTGCGCGTACGGGTCCAGCGCCTCGGTCACCTGCTGCGCCAGCTCGCGCGTCGGTACGAGGATCAGCGCCAGCGGGCGCTTCGGGTCCGCGCGCCGGCCCGCCGTCCGTGCCAGCAGGGCCAGGCCGAAGGCCAGGGTCTTGCCGGAGCCGGTCCGCCCGCGGCCGAGGACGTCCCGGCCGGCCAGGGCGTTCGGCAGGGTGGCGGCCTGGATGGGGAACGGCTCCGTCACGCCCAGGTCGGCCATCGTGGCCGTCAGCTCGGCGGGCAGGTCCAGCTCTGCGAACGACGCCACCGGCGGCAGCGCCGGCACCTTCGGCTGGTGCGCCGTGAACTCGCCCTGCGGTCCGACGCTCCGCGGCGACTTGCCGCCGGACGTGGCTCCGGACCTGGCAGCGCCCTTCACACCGAAGCGTCCATGAGCTGACGGGTTCCTCATGCAGGGCCTTTCGAAAGCGGGGGAAGGAGATGGTCAACCGCCCATGGTACCAGCGGCCCGCCGGGCGGTTTCAGACCTCGTCGGGGTCGAGCTGGCCCGACCGCAGCAGGACTCCGTGGGCCCGTACCTCCGCCGCGGCGCGCTCGAACCAGTCGGCGATCACCGCGATCTCCTCGGCGGTGTAGTCGGCGAACAGGGCGCCGAGGCGGTCGTAGAACGGCTGGTAGACCGCGACCACCCGGGCGGCGGCCGCGGGCTCAGCCACCACCCGCACCCGGCGCCGGTCGGCGGGGTCGGGGACCCGCCGCGCGTACCCGGCGCGTTCGAGCCGGTTGAGCACCCCCGTGACGGCGCCGGTGGTGAGGTCCACCAGCTCGGCGAGCCGGCCGGCGGCGAGCGGGGCGTCCCCGGCTCCCAGGATGTGGCCCAGGCAGGTCAGGTCGGTGACGTTGAGGCCGAGCCGGTGCGCCATCTCCTGCTGGGCGACGATGCCGAGCGCCACGTACTGGTCCATGCGGGACAGCGCGTCCGCGGCCGTCGCCGGGGGGCGGGGCTTGCCTTCCACCCGAGTTCTCCTTAGCATCTAAGTTACTTAGCTCGTGAGGTAAATAATCCTTCTCCGAGCCTACTGCCGACCCTCCGATCAAGGGGAATCATGAGCGCGCACGGACACGTCGACCTCGGCCACACCGTGGCCGGTTGGACCGGCACCGCCCTGGCCCTGGTGGGCTTCACGGGGGCCGGGGCCGCCGTGTGCGCGGCCTGGAGCCCCGGGGTGTGGCTCGGCCTCGCGGTCGTGGCCCTGGCGGGCGTGGTCACCTGGCTGCTGCACCTCGCCGGCTGGGGCAAGCCGAGCGGGCCGCGGCCGGAGGCCGAGTGGGACTGGCGGACCAGGGACACCGCCGCCCGCGCCGGGCACGCGGACTGCCTGGGCTGCCGAGCCGCGAAGCCCCGGCGAGCCCCTGCGGCGGTCCCTCGCGGCCGGTCCTCCGCGCCGCTGCCCGCGACGGACGCCGGCGCCTGAACGCGCGAGGGCCCGCGCTCCCCGCGAGGGTCCCGACGCGCCCGGGGGACCCGTCGCGGGTGCGCCCCCGCGAGCGCCGCGAAGGCGCCGCTCCCCCGATCCACGGACGAGTCGGCCGGAAGTTCGAATGCGCGGCGCGCCCCGGTTGGCCGCGTTCAGCGTGTGCTCTACGGAAGCCTTGGGCAGGATCGAGACGGCCGCGTGTGCGGCCCGCAGTGGAACGTTGTGAAGGATCAGCCAGATGGCAACAGGCATCGTGAAGTGGTTCAACTCGGAGAAGGGGTTTGGCTTCATCCAGCAGGACGACGGCGGCCCGGACGTGTTCGTGCACTTCTCCGCCATCGAGACCAGCGGCTTCAAGTCGCTGGAGGAGAACGCGAAGGTCGAGTACAACGTCACCCAAGGCCCCAAGGGTCCCCAGGCCGAGCGGGTGGTTCCGCTCTCGTAGGGCCGCCCCCGTAGTGCCGCTTCACGAGCTTCGCCCGTGAGCCGAGCCCCGCCGGCCAGTCCGGCGGGGCTCTCGCGTGCCCGGGCGCGTCCTCGGCCACCGGCCTCGGGCCGGGGCTGAGGGGTTACGGGCCCACCACCAGGGCGCGCGGCGGGTGGTCGGGACAGGGCGGCAGCCGCAGCGGGCGGTGGCCCGGTGTGAGGGAGCCGAGCACGCGCGGGCCCCGTGCGCCGGTGCACTCCGGAGCGTTGCCCGGCAGCCCGTGCAGGGTCAGGAAGCCCAGGGCGGCGAAGGCGTACGCCTCCTTCGCGGCTCCCGGCAGCCCCAGGACCTCGGAGGTGAGCACCGCGGCCCGCCCCGCCAGCTCCTCGCGGAGCATCGACATCAGCACCGGGTTGCGCACGCCGCCGCCCGAGGCGATGACCTCGGTGGCGCCCACCGGGGCCAGTGCCTCGGCGACCGTGCGGGCGGTGAGCCGCGTCAGAGTGGCCAGGAGGTCGTTCGGCGCCACGGCGCCGCAGCCGTCCAGGGCCGCGCGCAGGTAGCCGTGGTGGAACAGCTCCTTGCCCGTGGTCTTGGGGACGGGCAGCCGGTAGTACGGCTCGTCGAGCAGCCGCCGCAGAAGCGGCTCGTGGACCCGGCCCGCCGCCGCGCCCGCCCCGTCCTCGTCGAAGTCCAGGCGCCCCGAGGTCAGCTCGCGCACCGCCGCGTCGATGAGCGCGTTGCCCGGGCCGGTGTCGAAAGCCACGGGGGCCCCCGTCGCGGGTACGGCGGTGAGGTTGGCGATCCCGCCGATGTTCAGGGCCGCGGGGACGCCGGGCCGGCCGCGCAGCAGCATCACGTCGACCAGGCTCACCAGCGGGGCGCCCTGCCCGCCCGCCGCGACGTCCGCCGGACGGAAGTCGGAGACGACGGGCAGGCGGGTGGACTCGGCGATCCAGGCGGGCCGGCCCAGTTGCAGCGTGCCCCGCACCCGGCCCTGCTCCACCCAGTGGAACACCGTCTGCCCGTGCGAGGCGATCAACTCGGCCCGGCCGTCGCACAGTTCACTATCGGCACGGAGGGCGAGAGCGGCGAAGGACCGCCCGATGAGGGTGTCGAGCCGGCACACCTCGGCCATGCTGGTGGGAGCCGGCGGCAGCGCGTCGGCCAGCGCGCGCCGCAGCTCCTCCCCGTACGGCGCGCTGACCATGCCGAGCGGCACGAGCCGCAGGGTGTCGCCCCCGTCCTCGACCGTCAGGTCGGCGGCGGCGGCGTCGACGGCGTCGTACGAGGTGCCCGACATCAGGCCGATGACCCTCATCGCAGCTCCCGGCGGTGGTCGTCGCCGTTCAGGCCCGCCAGGGCCACGGCGCTCAGGGCACACGCGCCGGCGGCGTAGTAGGCGGGGATGTCGGCGTTGCCGGTGGTCGAGACCAGGGCGGTGATGACGAGTCCCGCGCAGCCGGAGAACACCGCGTTGGCGAGCGCGTACGCCACTCCCAGCCCCGTGCAGCGCACGCCCGCCGGGAACATCTCCGCGAGCATCGCGGGCCCCGGCCCCGCGAGCAGGCCGACCGCCGCCCCGGCGGCGAGGACGGCGGCCGCCCGGACCGCCGTCGATGTGCCGGGGTCCTGGAGGAGGCGCAGCAGCGGAAGGGCGAACACGGTGACGGTGACGGCCCCGCAGAGCATGACGGGCCGCCGGCCGACGCGGTCGCTGAGCGCCCCGGCGGGCAGGATCGACGCGGCGAATCCGATGTTGGCGAGCGTGGTGGCGAGGAGGGCCTCCCGGAACGAGGCCCCGAGCGTGGCCTGGAGGTAGGACGGGAGGACGACGAGGAAGGTGTACCCGGCGGCCGACCACCCCATGACGCGTCCGACGCCGAGGGCGATCATCCGGGCGAGTACGGGCGGATCAGCGGTCCCCGCGGGGCCGGCCGGCCTCGCTGGGCCGACCGTACGGGCCGGGGGCGGACGGTCCGGTTCCGTCAGGCCGGTACGCAGCCACAGCGCCGCGAGCCCCAGCGGCAGGGCGGTCAGGAACGGGATCCGCCAGCCCCAGGCGTACAGGGCCTCCGGCGACAGCAGCGAGGCCAGCAGCGCCGCGGCTCCGGCGCCGCAGAGCAGCCCGAGCGCGACCGTGAAGGACTGCCAGGCGCCGTATCGGCCCCGTCGGCCGGGCGGAGCGGACTCCGTCATCAGGGCGACGGCGCCGCCGAACTCACCGCCGGCGGAGAGGCCTTGCAGGGCGCGCAGCAGGGTGAGCAGCCAGGGGGCGGCGTCGCCGGCCGTGGCGCGCGTCGGGAGTACGCCGATGGCCGTGGTGGCGAGGGTCATCAGGCAGACCACGGTGATGAGCGTGGGACGGCGGCCGACCCGGTCGGCGAGCCGGCCGAAGAGCACGGCCCCGGCGGGACGGAAGAAGAAGGCCAGCGCGAAGGAGGCGTACGTGGCGAGGAGCGGCCCGGCGCCGGGGTCCGCCGCGTCGGGCGGGGTGAAGAAGTGCGCGGCGATGACCGTGGCGAAGCAGCCGTAGACGCCGAACTCGTACCACTCGACGAAATTGCCGGCCGAGCCCGCGAGCAGCGCGCGCCGCGGGTGGGCGGCGGCCGGCGGCGGCGCGGGACGCACTGCGAGAGGGGTCACCTGTGCTGGCTGCCCGGTCCCGGCGGGCGCGATGCGCGGCGCCGCCGCGGTTCAGCACAACGGCCCCGGGGCCGGGCGGAGCCTGCTCGGGGCGCGCGGAGGGGCGAGGTGTAGGGTTCACGTCAATTGAACGTGTTCAATGAATGCGGGGGAGCTCGCCGTGCGGAACCATGCGGGGGCGACGGAGCGGCACACCGTCGCATGGAGCAGTATCGCGCCAGGCGCGGAGACCGTCGGGGGAGCGCAGATCCTCTGCGCACTGCTGTACGCGCAGCTCGCCGCGCTGGCGGCCGAGCCCTACGGTCTGGGCTACGGCGGCGGTATCGCGGTGCTCTTCGGGCTGGTCGTCACATGCGTCCTCGGCCCTCTCGTCGCGGTCCTGCTGGGCTGCGTGCACAGCTTTCTGTTCACCACGCCGGTGATGGTGGCCTCGAACGCCGCGGGCATGCGTACCCGGCTGGCCGCGCCGTGGTGGGCGCTGCCGACGGTCGGCGTGCTCGCGGCCGGGTACGCCGTACCGGTGTCCTTGGCCGCTGACACCTCCTATGCCGCCGCGTTCGGCTGGATCGCTGCCGCCGGGGTTCTCCCCGTGGGGGTGGCCGTGCTCGCGCGCATGCGACTGGTGCCGAGAGCCGCGGTGCGGCGGTGGGTGCTGGCGCCGGCCGCGGTCGGCGTCGTCGCCTCCCTCTACGTGGGAGCCGCCGCGCCGCAGTACCGGCCGCCGGTCCTGGAGCGCGCCGACTACGTCGGCGTGTGGGCGGGCGACGGTGTCCGCCTGCAGCTCGGCGCCGACGGCGGGGCGACGGCGCGCATGCTGCCGGTCCACGACGGGTTCGACGTCGTGGGCCGCTGTTCGGGGCCCGGGACATGGAAGGCCGGGGAGGCGGCGCACGGCGGCCGCGCCGGAGTACGTCTGGCCGTCCCCGACTGCGAGGGCGCGGAGCTGGGCTGGCAGGTGGCAGGTACGGACGAGCGGCCGGAGCTGTTCGTGCTGATGGGCGATCCGGATGCCGGCGAGGTGGTGGCGCTGCGCAAGCGCGCCGGGTAGCGCGCCGGGCCCGCCGTCAGGCCACGTCGTGCGGTAGCGCGCGGTGCAGGGCGAGGAGCAGGCGCCAGAGCCGGTCCGCCAGCGCGGCCGGATCGGTCGGGGAGGTCGGGGAGGCCGGATCGGTCGGTGAGGGCGGTGAGGGCGGTGAGGGCGGACCCGCCGGGTCGGCCGGATTTGCGGGCGGGGTGGGGGCGGTCAGCGCGGCCGGATTCGCGGGCGGGGTGGCGGCGGCCGGCGCTGCCGGTCGCGCCGGGATCGTGCCGTGGAGCCAGTCCGCGAGGACGCCCGTGAACGTCGCGGCCACCGCCGAGGCCACCAGGTCCGCCTGCGGGGCGCCGGCGGCCAGGCGCTCGGCGCGGGTGCGGGCGCGCAGCTCCCGGTGGAGGCGGTCGCCGAGCGGACCGCCCCCGCCCGGCAGGAGCAGGGTGCGGTAGAGCGGCGCCCGGTCGCCGGCCTCGGCCAGGAACGCGGCCAGCGCCCCGGGCGGTCGCGCCGGGGCGGGCGCCGAGGGGCCGTCGGCCTGCCAGGCGTGCAGGGCGTCGACGGCGGCGTGCACCACCTCGGCGCACGCGTCCACGGCGAGCGCGGTGAGGTCCTCGTAGTGCAGGTAGAAGGTGGCGCGGCCCACGCCCGCCCCCCGTACCACCTCCGAGACGCTGACCTCGGCCAGGCTCCGCCCGGCGCACCGGTCCAGCAGGGCCTCCCGCAGACGTGCCTTCGTCCGCGCGGTGCGCGGGTCCTCGGCCCGCACGCCCCGCGCCCGTCCGCCCTCCGGGCGCCCGTCCTGCGGCGTCATGCGGCCAGCAGCGCCGCGCCGAGGGCGAGGGCGCCGGGCAGGGCCTGGGCGACAAGGATGCGGCGGTTGGCGGTCGCGGCCCCGTACACACCGGCGACGATCACGCAGACGAGGAAGAAGACCTGCGTCGCGAGGGAGTCGATGGCCAGGGCCCAGACCAGTCCGGCGGCCAGGAAGCCGTTGTAGAGGCCCTGGTTGGCGGCGAGCGGCGCGGTGATCCGGGCGGTGTCCGCGTCGAAGCCGGAGAGCGAGCGGCCCGGCGGCCGCTGCCACAGGAACATCTCCAGGACCAGGATGTAGACGTGCAGCGCGGCCACGAGGCCGATCAGGATCTGGGCGGCCGTGTGCATGGTGTGTCTCCCGTCGCGTGGGCAGGCTTCATGGACAGTCGTCCAGGAATTTATGGACGACTGTACAGGAAATCGGATGGGACTGCGGCGCGCCCGCCGCCCCACGCTCGGAAGGGCCTGCTCAGAGGTGGGCGTCGAGGAACTCCCTGAACTCCTCGTGCGTCATCGCCCCGGCCCGGATCGCGACCGCCTCGCCGCCGCTGATCAGTACCGAGGTGGGGGCGGTGGCCACCCCGAACCGCCGGGTCGTGCCGGGGCAGCGGGTCATGTCGGTCCGGACGGCGGTGTACCGATCCCCGTACTCCCGCGCCACATCGCCGACGACGCCGTCCATCGCCCGGCACGCCTCGACGGCCTTCGGCCAGCTGCCGCAGAAGTAGGCCAGGACCGGGCCCGCCGACAGGGAGAGGATGAAGTCGAACTCCTGGTCCTCCAGGGGCTGGTGTACCCGACGTGCCATGCGTGCCGCTCCTCGCTCGTACGCCCCGGGTCGGCGGGGCGGGGCCACCATCATCGCCGCTCCGCCCTCCGGGCAGCGCCGGGCGGCCCTCCCGCTACGGCTGCGGACTTCGCGGAGGGTCCCGTTGTCAGTGGTGCCTGTGAAGCTGACCGGTATGGACGACAGGATGCTCCGGCGCCGGGTCTACGGCGCCGACCACGAAGACCCCGACCCCGGGCCGCGCGGCGGACACGTCTACGGCGAACTCGTGGGCGGACCTCTCGACGGCCTGCTGCTGGACGTCACGGGCTGGAGCGGGCCCCGGCTCGACGAAGAGGTGCGGCTCCCCACGGAGATCGGGCGCTACGGCGCCGGGGGCCGCGCCCACTACCGCCGGCGGTCCGCCGACCCCGGCCGCTGGGACTGGGTGGGCGACAGCCGCTGACCGCGGGCCGTCCGCGTCCGGACGCGGCGTACGAGCTCCCGGTCCGCCGACGGGGACCGGGAGCTCTGGTCGGTACTTCCGGTACGCGCCCCGGACCGGATGCGCCGCCGGGCCGGCGTTTTCGCGGCGGGCCGTCAGCGGCCTCCGGCCTCCCGGCTCACCTTGCGGGCCCACAGCACCAGCGGCAGCTGGATCGGCAGCCGGCCGAGGGCCACGGCCCGCGTGGCGGGGGAGCGGCGCCGGGCGTCGACGGCCATCTTGACGTTCGCCGGGAACACCCCGACGAAGAAGGCCGCCGTGGCCAGCGCGGCCGCCTTACGGGTGCGGGGATGGGCCACGCCGGCGGCGAGGGCGAGTTCGGCCACCCCGCTGGCATACGTCCACTGGCGCGGGCTGCCCGGCAGTGAGCGCGGCACGATCGCGTCGAACTGCCGGGGCGCGACGGCGTGCGCGACCGCCGCTCCGGCCAGCAGGCCGGCGAGCAACAGCGGGGAGGAGGGGACGCGTGGCATCGGGATTCCTCTCGGAGGGGCCTGGACACGCGATCCTACTCACCAGTAGCCGGTCAGTCAGGCCCCCACATGGACGAACGCGGCCCAGAAACGCGGCTCCGCGTACACCCGAACCGCCCCCGGCATGCCGTCGAGGCGGGCGCAGGCCTCGCGCAGGCGGACGCGGGCCGCATCGTCCCGTACGAGGTCGGCGAGCTCGGCGCACCACGCGGACAGCTGCGCGGCCGTCGAATCCCGCAGCCACAGCTGCGCGGCACGCAACGCCTGCCCCGTGCCGAACCGCGAACCGCCGCCGGTGCCGCCGCCAGTTCCTGTTCCTGTTCCTGTTCCTGCGCCCGGGCCGTCGCCCGCTTCTGCCTCAGCCCCCGGGTCCCCGCCACGCGCCAGCTCGCGGTAGAACCGCGTCGCGACGAGCATCGCCGCCAGGTCGTCCACGTTCCACAGCGAGGCGACGACCCCTACCGCACCGGCCTGCAGGAGCCCCGAGGCCAGCCCGATCGCCTCGTCCGGCAGGAACGCGTCCGTGGACGCCGTGCGGCACGCCGACGCGAAGACCAGCCCCACCCCCCGGAACGCGCGGTCCGCCATGATCCGGCGGAGCGTCATCCGACTGCCCCCCGCCAGCACGAAGGCCGACTCCAGCGGGCCGGACGGGTCGAAGACGCCGTGGCACGCGAGGTGGACGTGCGTGGCGCCGGGCAGGTCCCGCGCCAGGAGCACAGGGGCGGCGGCCGCGGCGCCCCGGAGCACCGCGGACCGGGACCAGGGGAACAGCTCGGCGACGGCCGCGGCCTCGGCCGAGGCGAACCGCAGATCGCCCGTCGGGTCGCCGACGGCCGCCAGCACCGGCGGTCCCGGCCGGGGCGACGGCCTGCGGGCGAGCACGGCCGCCGACGGTGCGAAGGACACCGTGAACTCGTCCAGCAGGCAGCGGCCGTCGTGGACGTAGGCGTGCAACGGCATCCCGGCCAGGGCCCCGCAGGCGACCAGGGTCACCTGGTCCGCGCCCAGTTCCCGCAGCCATGCCGCCAGCACGGCCGTGAGCCGCTCCCTTTGGAGAGCCGTGCCCAGGGCGCCGTCCGCCGCGGCCTCCCGCAGTCCCACCCGGCGGGTGTCCAGGTCGAACCCGCCCTCGCCGTCGCGCCGGACCAGCAGGAGGTGCGCGGCCTCCTCGAACAGGTACAGGTACACCAGGGGCCGGTGCGCGGGCGCCGCCGCCGACAACTCGCCGACGCCCGGCGGGCGCAGCGGCTCGGCCGCCGCGGTCAGCCGCGCCAGCGCGGCGTCCCGTTCCTTCCGCGCCCCGGCGATCGAGCGCACCAGCTGCAACTGGAGCCGCTCGACATCGTCCGTGCCGTAACCCGCGACGGGCAACGACCGCTCGGCGCTCCCCAGCCGGGCGAGCCGCTCGGCGGCAGCCCGGTAGGCGTCCAGGGCGGCGGGATCGGCGTCGCGCGCGCTGCGCAGCACGTCCTGATCCTGCTGGAGGGTCTCGCCCAGCTCCCGGGCCCGGGTCCGTTCCAGCAGCAGGACGGCGTCGAGGGTGCGCCCCGCCCTGACCATGGCCGTGACGATCTCCAGCACGTCCCGCGCGACCGCCCGCTGCTCCATGTGGCGGCTCTGCCGCAGCAGGGCGTCCTGGTACAGGCCCTCGTGCAGCTCGGCGGCCCGCGCTCCGGCGTCCGCCGCGGCCGACCAGTCCCCTTGGGCGCCGAGGAACCGCAGGTAGAGGATGCAGGCCGTGACAGCCTCGTTGCCCTGGCCCCGCTCCATCAAGGCTTTGATCATGTTCTCGTGCGCGGTGCGGTCCTCCGGGGGCTCCAGCTGCGACAGGTTGACCTGGATGACCGCCCAGTCCCTGGGACTGTTCTCGAACGTCAGCACCCGCAGGGCGGCACGGAAGTGCTCGATGGCGGCCGCGCGTTGCTCCGGCACCCCCGTCTGGGCGCGCATGATCCCGAGGAAGGACTGCGTCAGAGCCCATTCGCGCGGGGACGCCTCCTCGGTGAAGACCTGGAGGCAGGAGGTCAGATGGGTGATCGCGCTGTCGGGCCGGGGCTCGGCGCGCACCTCGTGGTCCCCGAGGGCGACCCCGAGGTTGAACTGCGCCTGGGCCCAGTGCCCCGGGTGCTCTTCGAGGGTGAAGACCGACAGGGCCGCCATGAAGGCCTGGACCGCCAACCGCTGGGTGGCCTCCACGTCGCGGCCCCGCATCATGCTGTAGGCCACGCCCAGTGAGGTCTGGGACATCGCCCAGTCGACCGGCATCTCCGCCTTGGGCTGCGCGGTGAGGGATGCGCGGTAGTGCTCGATGGCGCGCCACAGGTTCGCCTCGCGGCCCTCGGCGAGCCGTTCCCGGTACAGGTGGGCGAGGTTGTGGTGGACGTCCCCGCGCTGCAAGCGGTCCGCGACGGGATCGAGCAGGTCGAGGGCCTGGTGGGCCGCGCCGATCGCCTCCTCGATGTGCCGGGCGGGGTCGCCTGCCGCCTGCCGGGGCAGGAGCTTCGCCAGCGTGCCGTACAGGTCCGCCCGGACGGAGTCCTCGGCATCGTGGGGCAGGGAGGCGAGTGCGGTGCGGCAGAGGCCGATCGCACGCCCGATGCCGCCGCGCCGGTCGGTGCGGTTGGCCTCGTTCAGCAGGCGCTGGGCGAGGGACCCGACGACCGCCGGATAGCGGGGGTGAGCCGGGGTCACCTCGGCCAGACATGCTTCGAACTGGGCAAGCGCCTCGGCCTCGTTGGCCGCGCGGTCGCCCTCCCTGCGCCGGGCGTAGGCGATACCGAGGTTGTACCGGAGCTCCAGGGCGATCCCGAGTTCAACGGCCTCGGGCACGGCCAGGGCGGCCCGCAGGGCGGCGACGGCCTCGTCCGTGTCGATCTCTCCGTTGGTGCGCGGCGAGAGGACCTCCTCGGCGAGCGACGCGCACAGGAACACCCACCCCTCCCCGCCGGCTTCGTACGGGTTGTCGGCGAGGGCCTGCCGGAGCCGGGCCAGGCGGGCGTCGCGGTCGGTGAGCCTCTTGACGTCGTCGATGAACTCGAAGGCGTCGATCCGGCCGGGCGCCGCGGGAGCGGGTTCCCGGGGAACGTGCTCCTCGGCCCACGCGTGCAGGCTCCGCAGCTTCGCCAGCAGCGTCGACGCCGAGCGCCGGTCCGCACCGTCGGGCAGTCCGCTCTCGCCCTCCGCCGCCAGCTCGACCGCGCGCGCCAGCTGGGCCAGATGGGCCGCGGGCCCGCCGCCCAAATCGCCGGCGAGGGCCGCGGCCAGCGTCAGCTGGTAGCGCGGCCGGTCCGGATCCACGGGGTCCGTCAGGAGGCGCTCCAGCACCGTGCGGCGGAGCCGGCGCAGAGGTGGTGTCAGCTCGTCGGGGGCGTCGTCGACGAACGTGAACAGCGTGCGGCAGATCTGGCGCGAGGTCATGCCGGGCGGCGGCTCGTCCACGAGGGACCACAGGGTCCGGGCCGCCGTGAGCAAATCCTCCGCCGTATCGGTCAGCGCGTACCGGTGCTCCTGTGCGCGGAAGAGGTTGAAGGAGACCGCGGCCCGCTTGGCGGCAGGGATGGCGGGCAGGGCCAAGGCGCGCTCCAGGCAGTTCAGGGCCCCCGCGAGGTCCTCCAGACGGCCGTCCCGCGTGCAGCGTTCCAGCCGGGCCGTGCCGAGGGCGGCCAGCGTCGACCACCGCTCGGGCACCGGCAGAGCGCCGAAACCGGGGTGGGTGAGCACCGCCTCCCACGCTTCGACACAGGTGTCCGGGTCGGCCTCCCGAGGCAGCTGCCAGGCCCGGGCGAAAAGCTCTCCCAGCACGGTCACGCACCTCCGGAGGGAGCACCGGGCCCGAACGGGGGCAGCGGCCCGGGCGGATCGGCGAAGAGCGGCTCCGGGCGGCGGGACCCGCTGGAGAGGTACGTCGTGAGCCGCCGCCCCGCGCGGTGCTCCGCGAGCGGGTGTTCCGGGAGAGGCCAGCGAAGGGACTGGTAGAGCTGCGTCCGGTACAGGTCGAAGCAGGATTCCAGGAGCTCCGTGTGGACCCGCGCGGCGGACAGCAGGAAGCCGCGGTAGGCCGTGGCGGCGACGAGCACGGACAGGGGCAGCGCCCAGAGCGTCCACACCGACCACACCGAGGAGAGGACGCCGCAGACCCACACCTGGGTGGTGAGGTGCACCGAGCGGCGGGACGCGACGACCTCGTTCCTGGTCGCGTCCGGGAGGACCATCCACAGCCGGGGCCAGCACACGACCGGGTCCAGTCCGTAGTGCGCGCGGATCCGCTCCTCCGAGGCCCGCAGCACGTTGCCGAACCGGGTCGGCATCCTGCGCCGGGGGTCGAAGGGCGCGGACCGCACCCGCAGGGCCAGCCGGCCGCGTTCCGCGAGGGCCTCGGCGTCGAGGGAGTCGGCGGGCCGGGCGGCGAGCGGACGCAGCCGCGCGATGTCGGCGTCGGCGCGCCGCCCGAGCCGTTCACGCAGCCGCCGGCGCGGACGCGTGAAGACCCAGTACCCCTCCAGGCCGCGTACGAGCGGGCGGGAGAAGAAGCGCAGCAGCAGGCCCGAGAAGGTGAGCAGCAGCAACAGCCCCACCACGGCGGCCGCCTGCACGAGCACGGGCAGCCCGGTGAGCCCCGCCGTCCACTCCTTCGCCGCGCCGAGCCAGCCCAGCCGCTGCACCGTGGGCCACCCCTCGCCCCGCAGCCAGGCCGCGAGCCCCGCCAGCCAGAACAGCCAGGCCGGTGAGAACAGGGCCGTCAACCAGCGGTCGGAGAGCTTTCCGCCCACACCCTTCCAGAAGTCATTCAGCACCGGGTCCCCATCCGGCGGTCCGGTACGTCAGCGCAGAGCCGTCGTGGGGGCACCGCTCGCGCGGCGGAGTGGGGTCGCCGACATCGAGTACGGGCCACGCGTAGTCGCAGACGGAGCAGACGAACCGGTCGAAATCGACGAAGGCGTCGCCGTCCATTCCCTGGTACGAGTGGCCGTCCGCCCGCTCCACGCCCGCGGGATCGCCCACGGGATCGTGCTCGGTGCGTTCCGGCGGCCGCTGTCCGGCCGTCCCGTCGAGCTCGTGTTCCCGTGCCACCGCAAGCGCCCCCGTCCCCTGCCCCGCCCCGTGCCCCGCCCTTCCCCAGGACACAGCCGAAAGCGCCTGTTGTCCAGGGGGCCGCGCCTCGGGAGCGGCACACCCGGCCGCACGGCCCCGTCGGCGCGTCTGCGGGCCCCGGCGGCCGGAGCCGGAAATGTTCTTCGAAGAATCTTCCGGGGGCTGTCGATTCGGTCGTCCCCCGTTCGACGCAGGGGTAGAGGCGGGGACGGACCCCGCCCACCGACCGAGGAGTCACCATGCCGCGCTTCCTGACGATGATCCGTATCGACGAGCGGAACCTGCCCGCCGAGGGCTTCCCCCCGGAGTTCGAGGAGCGCATGGGCGCGCTGCTGGAGGAGATCACCAAGGCCGGGGTCATGCTCGACACCGCCGGGCTGCTGCCGACCTCCGAGGCCACCAGGGTCACCTGGTCCGACGGGAGGATCAGCTGCACCGACGGTCCCTTCACCGAGACCAAGGAGGTCATCGGCGGCTACTCCCTGAGCCAGTGCAAGGACAAGGCCGAGGCCATCGAGTGGACCCGCAGGTTCCTGGAGATCCACCCGGCACACTGGACGCTCAGCGCCGAGGTCCGCGAGATCGCCGAGATGTGATCCGCTCGCGGGGCCGGCCGCCCGGCGCGGCGTCGGAAACGGCGCCCCCGGGCCGGCCCCGCAGGCCGGCCCGGGCGTCCTCCCCGGGCCGCCGGGCCCGCCTGTTTGCCCCGCCGCCCCGAGGCTGCTCTGATGGGTGGCCGTGACGGCAGCGAGTACGGCCCAGGCGGTCGAAGCGGTGTTCAGGATCGAGTCCGCGCGGATCATCGCCGGAGTCGCCCGGATCGTGCGGGACGTGGGCATCGCCGAAGAGCTCGCCCAGGACGCCCTCGTCGCCGCCCTGGAGCAGTGGCCCGCGGCGGGCGTCCCGGACCGGCCGGGAGCCTGGCTCATGGCGACAGCCAAGCACCGCGCGATCGACCTCGTCCGCCGCAAGGAGACGTACGCGCGCAAGCTCGCGGAGGTCGGCCGGACCCTGGAGGACGCGCCGCCGCCGCCCGAGCCGGCGGACCCGGACGACATCGACGACGACCTGCTGCGGCTCGTCTTCACCGCCTGCCACCCCGTCCTGGCGACCCAGGCCCGGATCGCACTCACCCTGCGCCTCATGGGCGGGCTGACCACCCAGGAGATCGCCCGCGCCTTCCTCACCTCCGAACCCACCGTCGCCCAGCGCATCGTGCGGGCGAAACGGGCCCTGGCCAAGGCCGGCGTGCCCTTCGAGGTCCCGTACGGCGCGGACCGTGAGGAGCGCCTCGCCTCAGTCCTGGAAGTCATCTACCTCGTCTTCAACGAGGGCTACTCGGCCACCGCCGGGGACGACCTCGTCCGCCCCGCCCTGTGCGAGGACGCCCTGCGACTGGCCCGCGTCCTGGCCGCCCTAATGCCGAAGGAACCCGAGGTCCACGGCCTCGCCGCACTGCTGGAGTTCCAGGCCTCCCGCATCGCCACCCGGACCGGCCCCGACGGCGAGCCCGTACTGCTCGCCGACCAGAACCGGGCCAGGTGGAACCGGCTGCTCATCCACCGCGGCGTCGCGGCCATGCGCCACGCGGGCACCGGCCCGTACTCCGTCCAGGCCGCGATCGCCGGCTGCCACGCGGCGGCCGTCCGCTACGAGGACACGGACTGGCCGACCATCGCGACCCTGTACGGCCGGCTCGTCCTGCTGCTGCCGTCCCCCGTCGTGGAGCTCAACCGGGCCGTCGCCGTCTCGATGGCCCAGGGCCCCGAGGCGGCGCTGCCGCTGGTCGACGCCCTGGCGGCGGAACCAGCCCTGCGCGCCTACCACCTGCTGCCGAGCGTACGGGGGGACCTGCTGGAGCGCCTCGGCCGTACGGACGAGGCCCGTACCGAGTTCGAACGGGCCGCGTTGCTCACCCGCAACGCGCGCGAACGCGCCCTGCTCCTCCGCCGCGCGGCCCGGACCGGGCAGTCCTAGAGCGAGACCCGCCGGGCGGACGCCGCCACGTCGAGTGGCGTCCGCGCCGGCCGCCGAGGCGGGGCCAGGCCGATGGGCCGCCGGAAACCGCCCGAGCGGGCGATCTCCTGCACCGTCAGGCGCAGCGCCTCCTGGAAGTCCCCCATGGTGCGGCGGGCCTGGGGGGTGTCGACGTAGATCGAGTTCATGTGCAGGCCGTCCTCGTCCCGCTGGAACCAGGAGCAGGCGCCATTGGCCCGGGCCGACCACACATGGGTGGTCGGCCGCCAGTCGATGTGGCGTTCGGCGCCCTCGCACTTGCGCATGTCGATGTACGAGAAGAAGTTCACCGGGTACGGCCAGGACCTGGCGGCGAACTCCTCGGGAGCCAGCAGCTCCCAGGCCCGCACGAACGGCACGTCGATATGGCCGATCATCTCGCCGAACCCGCTCCGGACCGAGCCCATGACCTGGGCGAAGTCCCGGCCGGGCGAGGCGTCGAACTCGATGGGCATGGTGTTGACGAACCAGCCCACCGAGTTCGTCCACATCCCCCGGCCGCGCTCGCTCACCGGCATGAACCCCCGGTACACGCCGGGGCCGCCCGCGTCGCGCAGGCAGACGGCGACGGAGGCCAGCACCCCCATGAACGCCTTCCCGCCGACGGTCAGGCACGTCTTCTCGAACACCTCCGCCTCGCCGGCGTCCAGCAGCGGGGAGGCCTCGTTGACGATGGGGTACATCCCACCCGGCTCGACACCGAGGTCGAGCGGGAAGCGGGGGAAGAACTCGCCGCCGCGCGCGATGAACTCCTTCCAGTAGTCCAGGCGTTCGTCCCGGGCGTCGATGGACAGGTAGCGGCGGCGCTGCTCGTCGGCGAAGTCGAGGTAGCTGGGTGCGGGCGGGAGCTGGGCGTCCTCGCCGCGGCACAGGGCCTCGTAGGCGGTCAGGACCTCGCGTACCACGATCGGCATCGACATGCCGTCGCACACGATGTGGTCGAAGGCGAGGTACACCGTGGCCGAGTCCTCGCGGAGCACCGCGCCCATGGTGAACAGCGGCCACGAGAGGGTGTCGATGCTCCTCGTGAACCGCTCGATGAGGAAGCCGCGCACCTCCTCCGAGGTCGCGAAGACGCCCACCCGCTGCGCGTCGAGGGCCAGTTCAGCGGGATCGAAGGGCTCGCAGGCCAGCTCCCCGGCGAGCCGCCGGAACGCGCAGCGCAGCACCTCGTGGCGCTTGACGAAGGCCAGCAGCGCCTGCGCCAGGGCCTGTTCGTCCAGGGGCCCGGCCACCTCGAAGGTGACCGCGATCCACGACGCGACCGGGTCGTCGGCCGCCCGGCTCTCCTCGGCGACGGTGAAGTGCTTGTCCTGGTTGAAGGACGCCCTCCTGCCCGCCGCCTCGACCCGGGCGGCGGGACGGCCGCCGGGGCTGCCTCCCGTCTCCGCCGCCGTGGACCGCAGCCGCCACTCGACCACCCGGCCGGGTGCCACCTGGTGCGTCTCCAGAGGAAATTGCCGCATACCGTCATCCCTTCGCCCCCGAGTCAACCCCCTGCCCCTAACGACCCCCGGGGCGCGGAGGTGACGCACACCGCGGGGGACAGGCGGGCCGCGACCGACAGCAGCAGGCCGACGGCGCGCGAGGTGCCGGCCAGTTCGACGCGGAACCCGGCCCGGGCCCAGTGGTCCAGCACGTGGAGCAGGGCCGAATCGCAGAAGGTGACGCCGGCCGCGTCGAGGCAGAGCCGGCCCGCGCCGCGCGCCGGAGCGTGGTCGAGGAGGCCGTGCAGCGGGGCACAGGTGTAGTGGTCCAGCTCCCCGGCCAGGCTGACGGTGAGGACACCGTCCCCGCCCAGCGCGGCCCGTACGCGGGGGAGGGAAACGGGGTCAGGCTCCGCCGGACCTCCGGTGGAGGTGGCGGGGGAGGCGGGGGAAGGGGTGAGCGCCGGGGTCGCCCGGACGTCTATCGGGGCGTCTGTCGGAGTGCACATGGACCTCCCAACGGGTCCCGGGGCGGGCGGGAAGCGGCGGCGGGCGGTCTTTCACCCCCGCGCGGGCCGTGCGCTGCGCCGTTCCGGCGATCTTTTCCGCGACCGGGGCGCAGGACACCGGACGGCGGCGCGCGGACCGGGCGCGTTACCCCGTCCACGTGCGCCGATGTCGGACAGTGGGCGGCGTGGATGTGGAAGAGGTCATCGACTCCCTGTACGCACTGCCCCCCGCGCGCTTCACGGCGGCGCGGGGCGAGGCGGCCGCGCGCGCGAAACGTGCCGGGGACCCGGCGGCGGCGAAGCGCATCGCGGGACTGCGCCGCCCGACACTCGCGGCGTGGGCCTCGAACACCCTGGTGCGGGCGAAACCGGAGGAGGTCGGGCAGTTCTGCAGGCTGGGGGAGGCGATGCGGCAGGCGCACCGCTCCCTGGACGGCGAGCAGCTGAGACACCTGTCCCACCAACAGCACGTGGTGATCGGGGCGCTGGCCCGTGAGTCACTGCGGCTGGCGGAGGAGGCCGGGACGCCGGTCTCGGAGCCGGTGCTGCGGGAGGTCGGCCGCATCCTGTACGCCGTGCTCGCGGATCCGGACGCGGCCGCGACCTGGGCCTCGGGCCGGCTGGTGCGGACCCCGGAACCGGCGACGGAGTTCCCGGTACCGGACCCGGACGCCGTGCCGCCGCCACCGCCGCCGCCGCCGCATCCATCGCCGCTGCCGACCGCCCGGCCCCAGGCCCCCGCCGGCTCCCCACCGGCCCGGTCCGTACGGCGGACCGACCCCCGGCTCGCGGCGGCGCGGGCGGCGGCCCAGGACGCGCGGCGGGTGGCGGCCGCACGCGAGGACGAGCTCGCGTCGGCCGAGGAGGCCCGGCAGCACGCGGTCACCCGGGCGGCGGCCGCCGACGCGGAGGTCGAACGCGTCCGGGACGTACGGGACCAGGCTTACGCCGCCCTGGCGGAGGCGGAGGAGCGCCACCGCGAGGCGGTCGAGGCGGCGCGGGAGGCCCGCCGCGCGGGGAAGGCCGCGGGATAGGCCGCGGCGGAGGATCCGAAGTCCGGCCCGCCGGGACGGAACCGGAACAGGGGGGTCGTCGTCTGAGACCCCGTGTGGACGAGACGAAGAATCCTGGCGCTGCTGTTCGCCCTGCTCACAACCCAGCTGGGCTCGCTGATCAGCCCTGCGTACGCCTGCGGCTGCGGGGCGATGGTCGCGGACGGCCGATCCCGCATCGGAGTCGACCGGGAAACCTCCGTCGTGCGCTGGGACGGCCGCACCGAGGAGATTCTGATGCGGTTCACCGTCGGCGGCGACGCGCAGCGCGCCGCCTGGATCATGCCCGTGCCGCGGCGCGCCACGGTGAGGCTCGGCGACGGAGCCGTTTTCGGAGAACTCGACCGGCTGACGCGGCCCGAGCGGCGCACCCGCACCCACTTCTGGCCGCGCCGCGGCGACTGGCCCTTCGCCTCCGGCCGCGGCGACGGCGCCGGAGCCGCGCCGCCCGGCACCGGGGACCCGGCCGTCGGAGTCGTCGGCCGCGAGCGGCTCGGCGACTTCGACGTCGCGCGCCTGACCGCCACCGACCCCGACGCCCTGAAGAACTGGCTTGAGTCCAACGGCTTCGCGCTCCCCGACCGGCTCGCCGTCGAAGTCCAGCCGTACGTCGACCAGAAGTGGGAGTACGTCGCGGTACGGCTCGCCCCCAGGGACCCGGGCACCGTGCTGCGGGGCGACCTCGACCCGCTCAGGATCTCCTTCGACAGCGACCGGCTCGTCTACCCGATGCGGCTGTCCCGGCTCGCCCGGACCCCGCAGTCCCTCGGCCTGTACGTCCTGGCCGACCACCGCATGGAGCCCGCCTCGCGGATCGGCGGCTCCGCGCCCGAGGTGACCTTCGCGGGGAACGTCACCCCCGAGCCCGGCCGCCCCCTGGCCGAACTCGCCGGTCGGCGGGAGGTGTTCCTGACCGCCCTCGACCAGCGCTTCCCCGAACCCGGCCGCATCGACGCCGACCACGAGCTGCGCGCCACCGCCGCCGACACCCCGTACCGACGGGTCGTGTACCGCGAGGAGCTGCTCACGGTGGGGGGCGGCATACCGGTCTGGCTGCTGACCGCCGCGGCCGCCCTCGTGGCCGCGGGGCTGTCGGTGCTCGCCGGATTGAGGCGCAGGCGCCGGCTTCGGCTCCGCCTCCGGCGGGAAGCCGCGTCCGTGTAGCACCGCGGCCGGTCGGCGCGTCGGAGCGGGAGCGGTCGGAAGCGGTCGGAGCCGTCGCGGCAGGCGGGGCAGTAGCCGCCGGGGGGCGGCGCGCATCGCGTACCACCCGCCCCCCGGCCGAGGGACGGGCGGGCAGGACGCCGGACGGGACGAGCTACGGGCGCAGCCCGAGGAGCAGCGCCGAGGCCGCGGCGCGGTCGGCCGGGCCCGGGTTCCAATCGGCGTTCATCGGGCTGACCGCTATCCTCCCGGCGCTCACGGCCTCAAGGTCACCGCCTCGGGCGGCGGGCCGCAGGGCCACCTTCACCGACACCTGCCAGGTGCCGTCGCCGGAATCGGTGAAGTCCGGTGCCAGGACGGTCTGCGGGTCCTGGAAGGTGCCGGTGACACCGGCGGCCGCGCCCTTGCCGTCAGAGCCGACGACGGGGTGGTTCACGTTCAGTCCGAGGCCCGCGGGCAGGAGGGGGCCGGACCGGGCGCGCTCGCGCAGCCGGTCGATCAGCTTCACGGCGAACTCCAGGGTCGGAACCATGGCGTTGACGGTCGTGACCGGGTCCGGCGCGGCCAGGCCCCCGGTGCTCAGCGCGATGGCCGGCACTCCGGACTCCAGCGCCGCGACGGCGCCGCCGACGGTGCCGGAGTGGGTGGCGAGCCCGGCGACGTTCGTGCCGAAATTCGTACCGGAGACCACCAGGTCGGGGGCCTGGTCCTCGAAGACCTCGGCCAGGCCGAAGGCGACCGAGTCGCCGGGAGTGCCGTCCACGGCCCACACCTTCGGCTCGGCGTGCCGCACCGCCACGCTGGACGCGCTCGTCACCTTCGTACCGGTACCGCTCTGGTTGGTGAGCGGGGCGACGATCGTGACGTCGTGTCCCGCGGCGGTCAGGCGCTGGAACGCGAGGCGGATGCCCGGCGCGCCGTACCCGTCGTCGTTGGTCAGCAGGATGCGCAGCGGGCGGACGGGTGGCGCGGACTGCGGCGAGGCGACGGCGGGAGCCGTGCCGGCCAGGGCCGGCGTGCACAGCATCAGAGCGGCCAGGGGCAGGACTCGCTTGCGACTCACGGAGTGCTCCTTCGGAGAGGGGGACGACGGGGAGGGGGCGGGGGTGGGCGGGGGTGGGCGGGTGCGTCAGCGCACACCGCGGATCGGGAGGATCGCGAGGGCGCCGACCAGGGACAGGGCGCCGCCGACGAGGAAGAGCGGGGTGTAGCCGCCCAGACCGGTGACGACGGCGGACGCCACGAACGGGGCGATGACCTGCGGTCCCGCGTTCGCGATGTTGAGGACCCCCATATCGCGGGCGGCGTCCTCGGCACGGGGCAGGACCAGGGTGACCAGCGCGGTGTCGACGGCCATGAAGCAGCCGAACGCGAGGCCGTTGAGGGCGCTGAACACGAGCATGCCGGTCCAGGTCGGGCTGACGACCGGGACCACCATGACGAGGCCGGCGAGGGCCGCGGACACACCGACGAAGACCTTGCGGCGGTTCCACCGGTCGGACAGCAGGCCGCCGAGCACCGTGGAGACGGCCATCGCGACCATCGACACGGGGGTCAGGACGGCCATGGCGGCAGGCGGCGTCAGGCCGGCGGGCAGCGCGATGTGGTCGCCGAGGATGTAGAGCTGGTACCCGACGACGGAGAAGTAGCCGAGGACCATCAGGGCCCGGCCGATGAAGGCCCAGCGGAAGTCGTGGCTGGCCAGCGCGGAGAGCAGCACGGCCACTTGGGCCCGCTTGGCAGCGGGCGGCGCGGGGGCCGGGGCCGGGGCGGGGGTGGGTCCGGTGCGCGGGACGTCCGGCGCGGCAGTGGTCGGTTCGCCGCGCGGGACGTCCCGGCAGAGGGCCGTGAGGAGCACCGCGGCCATGGCGACGGTCGCGCCGAGGACGAGGTAGCCCGTACGCAGGTGCTCGGCGGTCCGGGAAGCGATCAGCACCCCGACCGTCCCGCCGATCGGCAGTCCCAGCCCCACGACGGCGGAGGCGGTTCCGCGGCGGACGACGGGGACCCGGTCCGGCACGACGGCGGTGACCGCGGCCTGGTAGATGTTCATGGTCGCCTGGATCAGGCACCAGCCGATGCCGACGAGCAGGGCGGTGGAGACGTTCCCGAGGAAGGCGAGACCGGCGAGCGAGGCGAAAGCGCCGCCTAGGATCCACGGCCCCCGCCGCCCGGTCCGGTCGGAGAGGGCGCCGGCGACCGGGTTGAAGGCGGTCGCGAAGATGGCACTGATACCGCCGATCAGGCCCAGGACGGCGACCTTGTCGTCGGGGGCGATGGCGGCGATCTGGGTGGGCAGCAGTACGGATCCCACGCCCATGTAGACCGCCATCATCGCGGAGTTGGCGATCAGCAGGAGCGGCAGCAGCCCGCGCTGGCGGGGGGCCGCGACGGGCGCGGCGGGGGGCGGGTCGACGATCTCGTGCGTGGCCATGACGACTCCTCGGGGGCGGTGCGGGTGCGGGGAGGTGGCGATGAGCGAGGTGCTGCGGGTGGTGGTGGCGCGGCGGTGCCGGGGTGATGAGCGGCGAGGGCAGCGGGGCAGTGTGCTGCCCGGGGCTGCGGCCGACGCACGTGCTCACTGCTGGCGTTACACGTGTCACCAGCGGCGCTGAACACTGTGTAGCACCCATTCGAGAGCTCCACCAGATATCTGACGGCGACATTGCGCAGATCGTGACCGGGGGCGGGAGACATGCCATGACGTGTAACCAGCCTGAACTGGCGCGTACCGCCACCCGACCAAGGGCTGCGCGGCTGCTGGACGTTGATGCCGCCGGGCGGCAGGAACACCGCCCTCGCGGGCACCGGCGGGAGGCCCGGGCATGGAACCGAACCCCCGGGTGCCGCGTCTCGCTGCGGCCGCGGCGGTAGAGCCTCGGGGTCGTGCGGCATCGACCGCCTCAAGCGGCACCACATCGATGCCACGCCCGATATTGCTTGCTCGCGGTCTTCTACGCGGCGACCGACCTCGTCGCAGCCGTCAACGAGTGGCTGTCATCCTCGGCCGTCACCCAGCGGGTTCCACGTTCCACGTCTCCGGCAAACCGCTGCCGCAGAAGACGCAGGCGAAGTCGCCCTCGCGCACGATGTTGTGCTCCTGGCAGCAAGGACACCTCCGAAACACCACCTCATGGATGAAGCCGGAGGGGCGCCCGAGCCCCACATCGTCCAGAGCGCGAGCGACTGCCGGCCAGGAGGTGACATCCGGGCAGTATCCAGTGGATTGGTTGCTGACCTCGCTCACGGCCCACCGGTCCGCCTCACAGGCGAAGCCGATCTCGCCTGCACTCATAACCACGGCTCCGCCCGCACAGGGCACATGCTCGTTTCGCCGCGGCGCCAGCCGAAGTGCACCGTCCATGCCCACCACGAAGGTGAACGGCTCGGCCAGCTCCGCCGCTGATCGCTCGGCGATCCAGTCGCCGAACTCAACCGCCGAGCTGATCCGGCACCCGCCGCCCCCGGGCCGGACAGCGGCCTTCAGCTCGACTGGTCCGACCTATCGATAACTCCGCCCCTGCGCGCCCATGTGCGCCAACCTAGAGCACTTCCGACACACGCCTCGGGGCGGCTCGGTCGGGCGTCCGCGGCGAGAAGCATGACGATCGTTTAGCGGTAGGGGTTTCGGTACAGCCCCAGGGCGCGACCGCCGCTCCCGCGTCCCGCTTTCCGATCATGGTCCGAGGCCTACTCGTGTAACCTCCGCAGGAAGCGCGCACACCGAGCAGAAGGAGTGTCCGAGGACGTCATGGCCAAAGACGCACACGTCCCCGCGACCACCACCAGCGCCGACGTGGCCCGCTTGGCGGGAGTCTCACGCGCCACCGTCTCCTTCGTGCTCAACGACACCCAGGGCCACCGCGTCAGCGCCGCCACCCGGGCCCGGGTGCTCGACGCGGCGCGGCAGCTCGGCTATGTACCGCACGCCGCCGCCCGGTCCCTGCGGGCCGGGCGGAGCAACCTGGTGCTGATGCCCTCCTCCGCGTCGGCGATAGGCCGGCTCGTCAGCGACTGGGTCGACGACCTGCACGGGGAGCTCGACCGGCACGGCTACACCGCCGTGCTGCACGCGGGCCGCTTCGCCGACCCTCTCGACGCCGCCCGCGCCTGGGCCGAGTTGCGTCCGGCGGCCGTGGTCGCCCTCGACGGCGACCGCTTCACTGCCCAGGCGGCCGACCTCCTGCGCCGGGCCGGGGTGCGCGGGCTGCTGGCGTTCGCGGCGGTGCCCGTCGAGGGCGTGCACACCGTCCGCTTCGACCACGCCCACATCGGCGCCACCGCGGCCGAGCACCTGATCGCCCGGGGCCGCAGCAGGATCGGCGTGGTCATGCCGCAGGAGCGCGGCCTCGCGACGCTCGCCCGGCCGCGCCTCGCGGGCGCCGAGTCGGTCGCGGCCCGGCACATGGCGACCGTCACTCCGGTAGAGCTCGCCTACACGCGCGAGTCCGCGACCGCCCTGGCCCGGCGATGGCCGAGCCTCGGCCTCGATGCCGTGTTCGCGTACAACGACGAGTACGCGACGCTGCTGCTGCACGCACTCCAGTCCGAGGGCGTCTCCGTACCGGACGAGGTGGCCATCGTCGGTTCGGACGACCTGGTCCTCTCCGCGCTCCAGCAGCCCGCGCTCACCACCGTCCGGTTGGACCTCCCCGATCCCGGACGCATCGCGGACGCGGTGCACGAGCTGGTCGAGATGGGTACGGCGCCGGCCCTGCCGGCGATCGAGGCCGTCCTGGTCCACCGCCAGACCTCCTGAGGAGAGGCGGGGTTGCTGTTGCCCCGGCCCGCGGGGCGAGCGCCCGGCGGCCCCAGTCGCCGGCCGTGTCCAGCCTGTTCCGGCCCGGCCGGAGTCGTCGGGCATCCGTGAGAGGGGACCGCTGCGGCGGCCAGGCCGCACCGTGCCCGGGTCGCGCCCGGCGCCCGGCACCGGGTCCGGGTCAGGCCTCGGCGGTCAGATGGCCGGTCAGGAAAGCCACGCTCTCGGCGACGATCTCCTCGATGTCCGGCGAGCCGAGGAAGATGTGGTCCGCGCCCTCCACCGGCCGCAGGGTGACCTCACCCCCCGCGGCTTCGAGCGCCGCCGCCAGGGCCTCGCTCTGGCTGTACGGGACGAGCCCGTCCCGCGTGCCGTGGACCAGGAGGAACGGCGGCGGGGTCGCGCCCCCGGCGTACGTCACCGGGCTCGCCGCACGGGCCAGTGCGGGCCGGTCCGCCTCGGTGCCGCCCAGCAGGGCCTCGTAGGGGTCCGGGAACGGGGCGCCGGCCGGCATCGGCGGCAGAGGGTGGGCCGCGAGGGCGGGCAGGTCGGAGACGCCGTACCAGTCGACGACGGCCAGTACCCGGGTGTCGCCCGCACCGACCCCGTGGGTTCCCTCCAGCGCCGGACCGTTCGGGCTGCCGGGTCCGACGAGCCCGGCGAGGGCGGCCAGGTGACCTCCCGCTGACTCGCCCCATACGCCGATCCGGTCCGCGTCGAGGCGCAGAGTCCCGGCGAAGGCGCGGACGTAGCGGATCGCGGCCTTCACGTCGTGCAGCTGGGCGGGGAACGGGGCTTCGAGGCTGTGCCGGTAGTCGATCGAGACGAGGGCGAGTCCGGCACCGAGCACCGCCCCGTGCAGGAGCGCGGCCGGAACGGTGGGCGGCGGGTAGCGGCGGTCGCCCTCCAGCCAGCCGCCGCCGTGAATCCATACGACCGCCGGGAACGGCCCCTCGCCTGGCGGGAGTTGCACGTCGAGCAGCCGGGGCCGGTAGCCGGGTGTGGTCGCGTACGTGATCCCGTCGAAGCGCCGCACACCGTCGGGGCCCGTCACGGGCGGTACGGGCGACTGGTACGGCGGGGGCGGCCAGGCCGCGTCGGAGAGATCGGACCCGGCCGGGGGAGATTGCGTCATTGCGGCCCTTCCAATTCGGCGCGGCCGTCGTGGCCGGGCGGTTCCCGGGGCGAACGCAGCTTCGTGACGATGGTCCGAAACGCATGCGCGGTTGCCGGTACGGCGTGGAGTGTTACACGTGTAATCAGACTGTAGCGATGCCTTTCCGTTGCCCACAAGCCCATAGCCGGTGCGACCTCCCGGGTAGGTGCGCGCGTACGGGTCCCGACCGCCCCACCCGTGCCGGAGCACGCCAAGTCACCCCCGCCTACGGCAGAACCGGGTACTCCTCCTAGTCCGTAATGGGAGAGGAACTTGCCGGGCAGGTGTCATTCGGCCAGGGCCCCCGGCACGGGGTGGGATCGAGGACCAGGGCCTCGCGCGGGAGGGTGCGGTCGCACCAGTCGCACAGCACCGTGGCGTGGGCACCCGCGTCGCGAAGGAGTGCGGCCGTGTCCTGTGCGACGTCGAGCCAGGCGGGTCCCGCGACCGCGACGGGAGCGGTGTCGAGCAGGAGTTTGCTGTCCCAGAGGCTGAGGCCGGTGACTGCACGAACGGCCATGACCAGCTCTGTTGTCCGCTCCCCAGCCTCCGTCAGCACCACGCGGAATCCTGGCTCTTCCACACACCCTCCCCGGGCACACGTACCGCACGGGCAACCCTACGACTCCGCGACCCACCTACTAAAAGCTGCGCTCAAGGACGTCGTGCCACAGCTACGGCTCCGGGACGGAAGGAGGCATGTTGTGCCAAGGGTGCCCGCAGATGCCCTTGCAGTACGTCTGCCTGGGCGGGTGTCGGCGACGGAGAAGACGGAGACGAGAACACGGAACGCTGTGACGTGCTCGTCCGCGGGCAGGGCTGCGAAGCCATAGCGAGGCGGGTCCATGCACACCATCACCGAAGGGTTGGCAGTCGGTTTCACCCCGGAACGGGCAACCCCCGCACGCCCGTCCGCCGCAGTGATGTGCGCTTTCTTGCATCGCGTATCCGGCGACTTGTTACAGTACGTCGTGCCGGGCGGCGGGGGAGAGGGCGGAAAACCAGGTCGTTCCGTTGTCCAACGTGCGGAGCCCTTGCGCAACCTCGTTGACGACCCGCTCTGCTTGACGCCGAGTGGCCCGCCCGCCGTCACTGCTGGTCTCCACCACTTATCGATCCTTCCCCACTCGGACCGCGATCATCACCGACAGAGGCTGTCCCGGCAACAGCCCTGCCTCAGGACGCACGCACCGCACCAAGCGGAAACGGGCGGCTCCCCGCAATCACGGTCACCGCACTAGCTTGGGCCGCGCATCATCGACATCAGGAGCCCGTGGGTCTCCTCGTCGGCGGCGGCCACGAGGCCGCGGCCTGACTCGCCGAGCGGGGCCCCGTCGATCCCCGTGACCACGCAGCCGGCAGCACGGCACAGGGCGATGCCGGCCGCGAAGTGCACGCTCCCCGACAGGTCGCCGCCATCGGTGACGTACGCGGCGCGCCGGCCGGCGGCGACCCAGGACAGCGCCAGCGACGTGGATACGACCCGCGGCCGGAAGGTCTCGGCGAACCCGGGGTGGGTCAGCAGGTCCACGGCCCGGAAACCGGGCGCGTTCGGGAAGGGCGGGTCCAGGTTGACGTCCACCAGGCGGGTGTCGGGGGTGGGGGTCAGGAGTGCGTCGTCGGCCCCGGCGTGCCCGACCCAGGCGGTCCTCCCGTCGGTGAAGAAGACCTCTCCGCCGAACGGGTCGGCCACCGCCGCCGCCCCACCGCGCAGCGCCACGTTGACGGCCACCAGCATGTTCCCGGCGGCGTAGTTCAGCGTGCCGCACAGGGGGTCCACCCACCACTGGCGGGCAGCGTCTGCGGCGCCCTGCTGCCCACCCTCCTCGCCGAGTACGGCGTCATCCGGCCGTGCGGCACGGATGACGCCGAGGATCGTCCTCTCGGCCTCCACATCGGCGGTGGTGGCGAAGTCCCCGGCACCCTTGTCGATGCGGTCGAGCCGCTGCCCGTACAGGGCGCGGACCACCTCCGCGCCGGCCCGGGCCGCGGCCGCGGCGACCGCGGCATCGTCGTAGCTTGCGTATGAGTCGATCACACCGCGCAGACTACCGAGACGGCGATGCCCGCCCCGGCGAATCTTCACAGACGGGGCATCAACTGGTGGTCGTGGCCAGAGTGATCACTGTGACGGCTGCCATCGCCGCCTGCATGTCGCGTATGGCGGCACGGACGCTGTCGGCAGCCCATTGCCCTGCGGCGATCTCCGCCATCCTCGCGACGACCGACTTCCGCGGGCTGTCGGGAAACGCGAGGCGGTGCAGTTTGGCGGAGTGGATCAGCGCGATGGGGCCTGCCGTCCGGGTGTCCGGCTCGGCGCCGTCCAGCACGGTCGCGCGGAGACGGTCGCGCAGTTCGACCTCGACCGCGCCGTCGACCTCGGGGTAGCGGTGTATCGGGAACACGCCGAGCGTCCTGTGTCGCGCCTCCACGACCACCCCGCGCTTGCACAGGCTCTCAAGCGTCGCTGCGACGGCCTTGAACAGACCCAGGCCCGTCCGCAGCTGACCGTCCTGCTGACCACCGAGCCCGACATCTGCCACACCCGCATCACTCGACGCGCGACAGAGCGCCGCTTCACCGAACACCCCGAGGCCGCCGCCCGGCTGGCCGACCTCTACAACGAGGCCGCCGAGGCCTTGACCAAGGCCACTGGCCTTCCCGTGCTGAAGCACCCCTGCACGACCCATGCCGATCTCGAAGCCCTGGTCGACGCCTGCATGGAGGACCTCCGCTCGGCCGGCAGCCCCAAGAACAAGGAAGCGAGCCGATGAACCTGCACCCGATGCATCCCGCAGCCTGGGTCCTTGATCAGCTCCGCACGGACGGGTGGCACATCAGCGACCTCCTCGCGTTCACGCGGGCCAGCACCCTGGTCAGAGCGAGCCGCCCCGGCAAGCAGGACGTCGTACTGAAGGCGGGCTTCGGCAGCAACCACGTCCTCGCCGACCTCGACCCCAGCCAGAAGCCGGCCGCGTACGGTTTCTATTGGTACGCGCAGATGACCGAGACCGAACGTGCCCTCACCCGTGAAGACTTTCGCCATGAGGCGGAGCTGACCGCTGCCGCCGGAGGAACCGATCACGTCGTCCCGCTGCTGGAACAGCGCAGCTCGGAGCGGTTCGACTGGTACACCATGCCGCACTGCGACGGCGGGAACTTCCGGGCCTTCATGGCCTCGTCGAAAGACACCGGGAAGGGTCTCAGCATCCTCGCCGACGTCGCCGACGGCTTGGACAACCTGCACCAGCGCGGAGTCGTCCACCGCGACGTCTACCAGGAGAACATCCTCATCGACCAGGGCCGGGGCCTGATCACCGACCTCGGAGCCGCCCGCCGCCTGTCCGCCCCGCGCGGGCCTGAACACCGCGGCCCCGAGGTCCACTGGCCGCCGGAGTACCTCACCGGCTACAACGAGGCGTCCCCGGCTGCCGATGTCTTCAGCCTCGCCGTCCTCGTCTACCGCTACCTGTGCGGGGACATCCCCCGCCTGGCCAGCCACACGAACCTGCCCTTCATCTCGGAGCCCCTGCCCAGCGTCGTGACCGCCGCGCTCTCCGACGACGCGGGCGACCGGCCCGCCATGGAAGACCTGCGCACCGCGCTCCGCACGGCGGCCGACCTCCACCAGCGCTGACCGACACGAGGGAGCCCCTCATGCCCAGGGCGAGATCTCCGCCCCCATCCGGCCCCACAGCAGAGCAAGCGGAACAAGCCGAAGCCAACGAGACCGAAAGGCGGAACACCCCATGAACCAGGACCGCATCGCCGACTTCCTCGCCAACGTCGAGGACCTGCGCGGCGAGGACGAGACCGTCCGTACCACCGCCCACACCTCCAGCGTCTCGGCCGAGGGCTGGCCGGCGGCCGAGGCGGAGACCACCACCGCCTGAACCGCCGCAGCCGCCCGGCGCTCTGAGCGCCGCCGGTGAACACACCCGGGGCCGGGCCGCCCGCACCTGCGGCCCGGCCCCGGCGCCCACCACCGAACAGGAGGACCGCCTCATGAGCGCACGCAGCGCATCCATGCTGTCATCCGCCCCGGAGCCCAGCCGCCTCAGCCCAGCACCAGCACGGCCGCCGACTACTGCCTGGCCCACCACGCCCTCGAAGGAGCCGAAGTCACCGCCCGCGCCGGTGACGCCACGGGCTTCGACTGGTACGTCGCCCACCCCGACGCGGGAGCCGCCACCAGCTCTGTCCCCACCGCGGTCGGCACACGCGTGGTCGTGGCGCCCGCGCTCGCCGACCTGCCCCGATCCGCGATCTCCGAGACCCCCTACTACATCCTGGGCCCCGGCACCGGGCCCGCACAGCCCCACCTGCGCAGCCTCGCGGCCGACGCGTACGCCAGCGCCGCACGAGCGGGCTTCGGCGATCTGCTCGCCGCGCACGCCGTTGTCCTGTGCCTGCTGCGGACCAAGAACCTCGGCGAAACCCTCGACAGCTGGACCATCAGCCGCCTGCCCGGAACGGTCTTCATGGACCACGTCGACGACCCGGTCGTCTTGGCCCGCGACCTCATCCACGAGGCCGGGCACAACCTGCTGAACGACGCGCTCGCGGCGACGGGATCCAAGATCAGCGACACCGCGCACTTCCACTCCCCGTGGAAGCAGACGGTGCGGCCGGCGTTCGGCTTCCTCCACGCCTGCTGGGCATTCCCGCTGACCATGCTGTTCACCGCGCACACACTGAACAGCACCAAGGGAGACCTGTACCGGTTCCTGACCGCCTACCTCGACCAGCAGCGAAGCCTCCTCGCCGGCACCGCGCCCGACCATGCCCGCGCTCTGGAGCTGATCAGCGACGATGGTCTCCGCGACCGCCTCGCTGCCGCCCACCACCAGGCCCTCGCCCTGTGAACGCAGCCCGCGACGAGGAGCCCGGCCTGTCCCTACTGGTCCACCGGTCAGGCGAAGAGCCCACTCTTCTCCACACCGGTCTGGCCAGCCTCGAACACGGACTGCCTATCGGACCGGACACCACCTTCAACGTCGGCTCGGTCGCGAAGCAGATCACCGCCCACTTGATCCTGCTCGCCGCGCATGACGATCTCCTGCGCCTGGACCAACAGGCCGCGGACCTGCTGCCCCGACTCACGCTCAGCGATGTCACCGTCGCGGAGCTGGTCACCCACCGGTCGGGCATACGCGACGCCGAGTCCTTGCTCTCTCTCGCCGGCTTCCGGGACCTCGACCACTACACGGCCGGCGACCTGCGAAACCTCGCCTACCGGCAGGACCAACGCGCCGTCCCCAAAGGCCGCTTCCTCTACAGCAACACCAACTACCTCCTCCTGGCAGAGATCCTCGAAACGGTCCACCGCACCACACTGCCCGACCTCGCCCGGCACCGCCTTTTCGGCCCGCTCGGCATGCACTCCACCCACTTCAAGACGGACCCGCGCCAGGTCATCCCCGGAGCCGCATCCGCCTACCAGGCCACCCACCACGGCTGGCAGCACACAGAAGTGCCGGTCACCCTGCCTGGCCCCGGAACGCTATGGACAACCGTCGGCGACCTCGACCGCTGGCTCACCCAACTCCATCAGCGCTGGCAGCGCCCCCGCCACCTACCCTGGCAGGAAGCTGTCGACTACGAGCCCTGCGACCACAAGCCCTATCTGTACGGCCCCGGGCTCTACGCCGACGCCCGCCCCGGCCGCACTGCCGTCTTCCACTACGGCCACGAACATGGCTTCTCCGCCGCTGCCCACGTGGAAGCATCAGGGCTACGCGTGATCGCCCTGTCCAACAACCCCGGGCTCTCGGCCGACCGCGTCATCGCCGCCATCCTCCGGGACCTCCACGAGCAGCCGATGCTGGCCCCCAAGGAAGTCCTCCTCCGCGCCGCGACCATGGAGCGAACCCCGGGCACTGTCGCACGAACCCAGCCCATACTCGACGACCGCGACCGGCACACAGAGCTCGGCACCTTCACATGCGACCAAGCCCTCGGCAGCCTGCGGCTCACCAGCAGCGCCGGCGCCCTCCACCTGTGGCGCCGAGGGACAAGGGACCAGCTCACCCCGACAGGACCGGGCGTCCACGCCGGCAATGGCTACACCCTCACCATGCCCAGCAGCATGGACCAGGTTGACCGCTTCACCCTCGACCTCGACCGTGCCCCAGGGCTCACGTACATCCGCCAGTAGCCGTCTGCCATGAGACCGCTTCCCGCCCTCGCCTCATCGTCTAGCAGAAGATCGAACTGGAGAGACTCCCGATGTTTGACCGCATGGGATTCCTGGGATGGCCTCGTTCGCCAGCAACGGTCTGCCCGCGCCCGCCCAGACCGATGACGGGAACCCATGGATCGACGGCGTCTGTTGGCTGTACTGCGGGCAACGCTGGACCCGCGTCTTGTGGATAGGACCGGTGCGCGTGGCAGGCATGCAGGCCCCGATGTTCGCGTGCAGCCCCTGCATCACCGAACTCCACGAGCGCGTGTGGCAATCGGTGCTCTGCGCAGATAGACCACCCGAAGCTGAGCCCTGATCAGCTGAACCACGCCGATGCGGCATCACGACGGCGTCGTGGTCTCCACCGCGGCCGCAACGAAGCCGCGCGGTCTAACCGACCACCGAGAGCCTGGAATCTCGATCTGGCTCACACCGCTATTGTCGCCCCCACCGTCACCCTGGCGTGGCGTCGGGGGAGCGACAGCCCAGTTAGCCCTTCTTCAGCCGTCTACTCACTTGGCAACATCTCGCCGACGGGCCGAAAGTCGGCGTTTTGTGGAACTGTCGAGGGTGGAAGGGTAGTGACCAACAATTCATCTGCAGCACCACGCCCTTGACGGGCTGAAGCCGTGTACCGGAGAGAGACAAGCCTCTTTGAGATCCTCCACTCTTTGACACCCAGGACCTCCTTCTCCGTCGCGCCAGGAGTCATCCTGTCGCCAGCATATAGCCACGGGTTCGAGAGAAGCTGCGGCTTGGCGTCATAGGAAAGAACCCAGCGAAATTGCATCCTATTTCGCAAATATTCAGCCAGTCGGTAGTGAGGAAAGTGGTCCGACCAGTTCAAATCATCTACAGGCGACATCAAATTATTCACCTGCGAATAAAATGACCTCTGATAGAGTTTTTCAGATTTCTCGATATATGGAGGATCCAGATATGCAACCACCTGATCAGGAATCAGGTCGGCATACCATTCCGGTACGTCAGCCAGCGTATCTTTCCAGTCCTTGCACCAGACATCCACAAGGCGGTTCGTGTCGTACAAGTGACCTACATAACGAATGCGCTCAGACAGAGGCTCCACATTAAATCGGCAGCCTATCCCGTACTGGGATTCTTGCTTGCGTCCGCCAATCGGGCCGGCACTGCCATGGAGGATTCCCGAGAAGGTAGTCCGGTTGAGAAAGAGGCACTTGACTGCGGTTTCGAAACGCGCGGTCGATTCCGACATTCCAGCAGCAGGCGTCCAGGCCCGCCAGTAGTCCCAGCGATCGAGTGCAGTCGATCCACCAAGGCTGATATATAGAGCGTGTTCTTCTGCCATCCGGCCGACGAAGTTCTCTGTATCCGAAGCAGCCACTTGCCAAAACGCAGCAACCAAAGGGTCAGCATCTGCTAGCAAAATTCGATTGACGATCCCGGCTCCGACCAGTCGCAGGGATGTGGAGGCACCCCCGGCGAATGGCTCAACAAGAAGATCAACCTTTCGAATCTGAGATGAAGTCTTCGCCGATTCGATGAGATTACCAATCAGGCTAGAAAGGCCTGTCTTTGCGCCCGGATACCTGAGCGGGGTCTGATACCTCCCCTGAGCCAAAGGGTGATCTACATCTTCAACCTGCAATCCAGCCCTCATTGAATTCCCAATGCTCCGCGGAGCATTGGGAATAGCCGCTAGGCGGCTGGGAACGTGCGGGGGCTGGACATGCCGCGTCGACCAGGCAGTAACCACTCCTGGCAAACTGTCCGAACTCATCCAGCCCTCCCGCTATATCCCACTGACCTGCGTCCCCCGAGCAGATGCCCCAAGGCCCAGTTTATGTTCCGCAACCAGGCGGAGTACATCTGTGCCGACACCGATGGGGAACGCCGCCTTGCCATGTGCCACTGCGACAGGAATGATGCCATCTTTGTACATGGACGATCCAGTTCGGTCGATCACGTCAAGGATCGCTGGCAAGGTCGGATATCCCTGCGGGCCGGCCTGGCCACCTCGAGCATCGTACGCAGCACCTGTCACCGGCATAACAGTCGGCACCACAATGCGCCCATCTTTGGCTCGGTAGACAAACTTACGCCCCCAGTAGGTCTCCTTGCCGTATGAGGATGCATTTGCGGTGTTAGTCACCACTTTAACAACCTCCTCGTCGCAGACAAGGAGGTCGCCGGGCTGTAGGACCTCATGACGTGCCAACTGCTGAGCATAGTCGACCATTGCTCCGGTCTTTTCCAAACCGCACAGGTACGGCCCGTCACCGGGGGTGGTTGCCGCCATCGCCTGGAAGTACTCCTGGGCTCGACCACGAAGCTTGGCCGGCGGGCCATACATAGCCAGCGGACCATCCACAATGAATAGAGTGGAACACAGAAGGTCGTCTCGTGATTGCTCCCAGAGCAGGCTGGTGAGTCCCACTAGCACAAGGAGTTCAACGACAGACATCAGGCGACCGAGGGCGGATTCGTTCGTTCCCTCTTCCATCACCTCCTCGTGGATGCGCAGGACATCCGTGGGGTACAGCACCTGCTCGCAAATTGGGCAGACGCCCCCTTGCGTCGAGATCAGCACGTCCTGGGCGTCACAGTCGTCGGACGGGCAATTGACCGGGACGCCCCTAGCAGGTCGCCCAGGGGTGCCGTGGACGAGCATGAGTAGGTCTAGGAGGGTCTGATCGAGCCTATTCACCTCGACCTTTTTCGTCCGAAATATCCGATCGAGGTTCTCACGCCACGAGGTGGCTATTCCAATGCTAGGCCGCGTGTACGCCCCAGCAACGGGTAGATCGAGCGAAACCAGTGCGGTGTTTACCGCCGACTCTATAGCTACCGGATCGACAAACCTTTCAGCCCTCTGAAACTCCATCGCGCCTAGATCCACGTACGCCGCAGCCGCCTGAGCGTAGCCATACACTACCGAAGGCAGACCATCCCGGATGCGCTCGCTCATACGCGAGCCGTCGATGGCTATAGCCGACGAGAGATGCCCACCCTTAACAGCACCGGAGAACTGCTCGACCCTCTTGATTTTGGGCTTCAGCCATTCCAAGTCCCCGATGCTCTCGGCAGGGACGTAAAAGTTCGAACTGTCAGCCAAAGCTCGCATTGCAGCATTGGTGTGCCCAACTCGGGAAGCCCGCTCAAAAGACCCATTAACCGTCTCGTATGGCATGCGGCCCTTACGCCTTCCGAGGAGATGGGATGAGGGCGGGATCGCCGGCAGCAGCCCTGGCTTCGTTCACGAGATCGAGGTCGTACCTATCGATCTGCACGGGCACGATGAAAGGCGACGAGAGCGTCTTGAGGCGCACGTACCCTCTATCCTCAGCCGTGATGATCGCCGAAGCGAAAGCCGCGAAATCGTAGAACCTTGAGAGTTCCTGCACTTCTTTGGTGTTGTTGAGGTGCGCGACAACCCAGTTCGCCGTATTCGCCTTCACCTGGTGAGCGACCCCTGACACTTCTTGGGTGGCGTAGGTCATTCCGATATTAAGCTTGGCCGCTTCCTTTGCCAGCTTTACCCAGATGTCACCGTCGTCTTTATACTTGTCCGAGGAGAAGAGGTTATGAGCCTCCTCGAGCATCACCTGAATGGAGGGAGGTTCCTCTCCCGAAGTGAAAACTAGCGTCTGCTTGGCGAGTAGACGCCGAGTGATGCTCTCGGAGAGGGCCTTAATGATGGGCGGCGATCCGACATGAAGGTCGACAATCACAATGCGGCCATCAGTCAAGTGGCGATAGATTTCCTCCGACGGATCTTGGTCCGTCGCCTCATTGTGGAATTCCTTGAGGTCGAGAAGATTACGCCATCCACGCACATTCCCGGACTGGCCAGTTTGGCCGGTATAGATTGGTTCGGTAGATGTCCAGCGGACATCATCGCAGAACTTCTGGGCCTCGACGTTGCCCGCATTCCGCAGTTCGATGATTGCATCCACGAGTGGACGAATGTCCTGCCCCTTGACCGCGAAAATTCGACCCGCTGGGGCAAAGAGGTTTCTCCCCACCTTCTCCGTAACCGCGGCGCGCAGCTCTTCCTTGATTGCAAGCTTCACGGAGAACGCCTGAGATGTACCTGCGTTATGGCTTGGGAGGGCGAAGCCTGCACGGTCCAGAGATGCATAGAGGATCAGGCGGCCTCGCTGTGCCCGCGTCGTCTCACTGTAATCATTAGGGATGTCTGTGAAGCGAGTTACAGCGAAGTCATTGATGTACCCAGCAGATCCATCTGAACGGAGCTTATCCGCGATGAGCCCCTGCACCGCCTCAACCTGGGCAGGGTCAAAGAAGTTGATGCCCAATGGGCGCACGTGAGACTCAGTGCTCCCAGCACCGAACTTGAAGATGCGCACGTGCCGTTCACCGATCGCAGCAATCTCGGTGCCATCCTGCGTGTTCGGATTTGCATATTCGCCCTGAGGGTCAAAGATTAGCTGACCAATCGGCGTTCCGCCCGCGGCGCGACGTCGTTCGGAGACGGCAAACGTTCGCGCAATGATGATCTTTGCCGTGTTGGACTTACCCATCCGTGTCATTCCGAGCAGACCGGTCTTGGTGCCGATGAAGTCATGAATATTGATCATGACGGCGGAGTCATCCTGCTTGGCCGCTTTAGCGCGACGTCGCGTTGCAGAATATCGAACCGATCCGATGCGTACCCTTTCAACCTCCCTATCAGACGGCTTAAGGTAAGATGCAATCTCGGACAGACCTTCGCCAACAGGCTTCAAAACTCGGTATGTAGACGTAGCGTAAAAGTTGTCAACGTCCGCACCAAAGTCGAGACGCTTCTTTCCGTCCACGTCATCTTCGTAGAAGGTTCCGAGAATCCGACACCTGAGCCCAGTGAAGGACACTCGATTCTTGGTGAACGGATCGAGGTTAACGTCGAGCACTACTGAGGGGGACGCGTCACCGTTGCTCGACAGGGCCGCCCGCAGGGCCTCCTCTCGGACGGCGTGCAGGTCCGACTCCATGGCAAGGGGCGCGGTGCCATCAACTCGGAGCAGCAGAACCTCGTCATCGTCGCGAGAGTCTCCGTCGATGTCGCGAGCTGTGGCGAGCAGGAATGCGTATTGCGGGATGCCCCCTGCGTCGAACTTCCACTTGTCGTGAGTCAGGACGATTGCTTCGTTGTAGTCAAGGCGGTGGATGGCACCGATGCGCATAGACCGGTCCTGCGCAAGCAGGGTCGACTCCAGGAGCGCACCGGCTCCGACGCCAGGGAACAACGTTACAGACACTCTTCCTCCCCTGAAGATATGCGGATTGCAGTCTGACACACCCTGGCTGACCAGCTGAGGGAGTCTCAGAAAAATGCGCTCGGTAGTCATCTCGGCCGTACCTCCAGGCGTGCTTCGAGGTGGCTGATTTTCAACCGTGGAGACTCATCTGAGTCCACAGTTCTTGGCCACTGGATGCACGAGAAAGCGCCACCGTCGGGTCGACGGTGGCGCCGGGGCTCGTACACGCGGGGCTCAGGACGTGAGCCACTTGGTCCCTAGAGCTGGAGCGCCGCCTCCCCGATCGAGTCCATGCCGAGCCTGACCATCAGGATCCAGCCGAGGCCGGCGCCAAGCCACCGTGGGGCGAGCAGCCGAACCGGAAGGTGATGGTCCTGCATCGGCTCGGTGTTCGTGCCCTCCTCTTCAGCGTGCTTGAGCAGCAGGTCGAAGCGGTGCTCACGCTGGGCTCCGGTGGTGATCTCCAGGCCCTTGCAGAGCAGGGCGAAGTCGAGCGTCAGGTCCGGTCGGCCTGCCTGACGCATCCGGGAGAAGGACCGGACACGGGCCTTGGTAGCGCGTGCACAACGGCCCGAAGGATCTCCTATGCCTCGGCCATCGTGATCCTTGGAAACGGGGCGTCCTGACGAAGCCCAATGGGGTCGCCTCCTTGGCGGCGGCACCCCCACCCTCCTCTCCTCCCAGGCAGTTACTCCTCCGTCGACGTTGTCGGATCAGCAGAGCCCGGCTCGGCAGTCGGCTTCTCTTCCGGGGGCGCCGTGCGCCGGTACTGCGGGTGGTCGAGTCCATCTGCTTGGCGGCGTCGAGCGCCACGGGGAAGCGTGCCCGATCGGACGAGAAGAGTGTTTGGTGGCACAGCTTGGCCGTCGCGACAGCGAGGGCTTCCTCGGAGGCGCCTTCGGAACAGGCGATCGGATGGATCTCGGTGCCCGTCATGGAGTACCAGTTCTGGGGCAACTCGTCTTTGCGGCGTTCCTCTTTCTTCTTCGAATGGACGGAGCGTTTGGCATCCCACCAGGTGCGCTTGGAACCCAGTCGGTCGGCGCCGGCGCCGTCGTAGCCACGTGGCACATTGCACAGGGTCCACGCCAGCGGGCCGAATTCCGTGGTCACTTGGTAGAACGTGCGGGTCGTTTCGACCGCGTCAAGCACCTGCTCGGCCGCTCCCCCGGGACCCGCATCCTGCTCATCATTCACACGGCCGCCCTCGCCTGCTCGCTGCGCACGGTGCTCCCGATCGCCGACCTGACCGGCGACGAGTACGACAGCCTGACTGGTCACCGCTCGTTGCTGCACGGGGCGAACCCGGTGAACGAGGGGCACCTCACCGAACCGGCAGAGACCGACGCCGTGTCCGGCGGGCGCTCGACTGGTTGGCGGCAGGTGTGGCACCGTCCATGATCACAATCTGCGCCGGTTTCAAGACAACGGCCCGGCTGCCGAGCGGTGTCTGCCCTTCATGCCATGCAGCCGCGCGGGAAAGACACGTGTCGCACAGCAGGCAGGCGAGTCGGAACACCGGATCCGGTGGATGTACTCAGCACCCTGGATCGATACACTGAAAACAAAGTCAAGCTACAGATTGCGTGCCGGGTCTCTTCGCTCATGCGGGACGGCTGCCGACACCTGACGTTCCGGGAGGAGCGAGATGGCCCAACGTACGGATCAAGTGTCGGTAACCCTGGCGGCGATCGCCCGTCTCGCGGGGGTCGGCCGCGCGGCGGTGAGCAACTGGAGGCGCAGACACCCGGACTTTCCCGAACCGGTCCGCGGCACGGATGCGAGCCCGCAGTTCGCCCTGGAGGCTGTCGAGGAATGGCTGAAGCGGAACGACAAGATCGCTCCAACGGCGGGTCCGCTGGAACGGTTGTGGCCGCGGGTCGCGGACCTGGGCGACCGAGACAGGATGGGCCGAGTCGTCGCCGGCCTCGGCAAAGAACTCGCCGACGCGTCGGTGGCCGATGAGGATGCGGCTGCTAACCGTGCGGACAAAGGCGTACCGCTACATTCGGCGGAGCAGGCGCTCGTGGACGAGGCCGTGCGCATGGCCGGTGTCGAGGGTGGAGCCGAGACCTTCCGGTTCCTGCTCGACCGGTGGCTGGGCACGCACGTCCGTCAGATTGCCACCACGCCGGCCCCGCTCGCCACTCTGATGGCTGCCATCGCGGCTGAGGTGCGCGGCGCGGACCCGGTGCGGACGGTGTCCGATCCCGCCTGCGGCACCGGCACACTGCTGCTCGCCGCGGCCCGCCGATGGTCCGAACCAGAAGCGGGTGGGAGCGAGCTTCGCCCTCTTGGGCTTCTGGGGAACGATGCCGACCCGGTTCTATCCTCGGTCGCAGAAGCCAGGCTGATCCTGGAGGCCGGGCAGCAGGCGTTGGTCTCGGTCACCGCCACGGACACGCTGCGGGACACCATCGGCCCGCCGTCCGAACCGGTCGACGTCGTACTCTGCAATCCACCTGCCAACGAACGCGACTGGGGCCACACGGAACTCGCCACGGACCGGCGCTGGACGTACGGACAACCACCCCGCACGGAATCGGAACTGGCCTGGGTCCAGCACGTTGTCTCCATGCTGGATGAAGGCAAGGGCGCCAGCGTCACCGGCTATGGCGGTGTGGCTGTCGTCCTCCTGCCTCCGGGGGTGGCCGCCCGCCGGGCCGGGCGGCGCATCCGTGCAGGTCTGCTCCGGGCTGGTGTGATCCGCGCGGTGGTCGCTCTGCCAGCCGGGGCCGCGCCGCCCTACGGAATTGGACTTCACCTGTGGGTCCTCGCCGCGCCCGCGCCGCGCTCCCAAGACTCGGTGGTCCTGGTGGACACGTCGGACTGCCGCCACACACCATCCACAGTCTCGGCTTCCCGCCTACCGGCCATCGACTGGGATGCGATAGGAGACCGGGTTCTCACCGCGCTTCAGGGCGGTGAAGGGCATGGCAGCGTGTCCGTTCCAGTGACCGACCTGCTCGGCGAGGAAACCGACCTCACCCCGGCCCGGCACGCCGCGGCTGCTGGATCGACGAGGCCGGTGGACCTGCGACGCCTGTGGACCCGGTACGAGAAGGGGCTGCTCGCCACCCAGGACGCGGGGAGGTCCCTGCGCGAATTCTCTGCGGTGCAGGACGCCGTCAGTCACGGCACCGTGAGCGTCGCCGAACTAGAACAGGCGAAGGCCCTCAGCATCCTCTCCGGCAGCGCCTTGCCGGAGGAAACGGTACGGCGGGGCGACGTCCCGGACGACGGGGTCGGACTGGTTACGGGCCTCCTCGCGATCGGCCCGGAAGAACAGCAGTGGCTCGACCGGATTGCCGCCGAACAAGCGGACCAGGACGGGCTGTTCCCGCTGACATCATTCGGTGACGTGGTCGTCGTCGCCACGGCACACGGCTTCGACGCATGGGTCGAGACGGCCGCTCCGCGAGCTCTCGGCCACCACGTGTACCGCCTCCGGGTTGATCCGGACCGCCTCGACCCGTGGTTCCTCGCCGCCTGCTTGCGGGAGAGGTCGAATGCCAGGCGAGCCGGCGCCCACGCTTCGAACGCCTCGCGGGTTGACGTCCGCCGACTCCACGCGCTGCGGCTGCCGCTGCAAGAGCAGCAGGCGTACGGCGAAGTGCACAGGAAGCTGGTCGAGATGGAAAAGGCACTCGCGGAATTGGGGGGCGTCGGACGAGAGCTGAGCGACGGGTTGTCCGCGCTCTTGGCGACGGGGCGTCTGGAGTACCGCTGAGCGTGACCGCTCAACCCTGACCGGCGTCCGGCAAGCCGTTCAGGACGACTTCGATCAGTTCCGGGGGACGACAGTCGGAGTGCGAGCAGTCCGTCTCCGGGCACTCGGCCATGAACGCGGCGAGCTCCCGAATGAGCGACAGCAGATGCCGCTGCCCAAGGAGTCCGTCTACAGGAGCGTGGCAGACCTGCGCCGCGCATTGCGCCCACTCGGCGAGAGCCTCGTCCCGTTGGCCGGACAGGCCCATCTCCGATGCTCGGCACTCCACCAACCCCAGGCGGGCCGCGAGGAGCGCCGCGAAAGCCGACTCGCCGGGCTGAGCCACGCCCCTCAGGTCACGGACGACGTCCCGGTACCGCTTGTCCGCACCGACTCCTTCTTGGTGAATCCGCTCCCGGTCAGCTACAAGGACGCGTGCCGTAAGCACATCGGGATCGAACACTCCCCAGCGCCTCTGCGCCGGAGAAAGCAAGTCTGACAGCCGGTCGCCTACCGGCCCCGTCGCTGCGCCAGCGCCGTGGATCTCGTCGTACGCCGTGGCAAGGGCATGCTGGAGGCGGTCCCGGTCGACAGCACCCCCGGGGCGCCGAATCCGTGAGCGGCCCCCCGGACGCGCGCCTCGCCTCGCCTCGTGAAGAGCCGAGGGTGCCGGGCGACGGAAGGGAAGAGTGAGGTCGGGGTAGACCGCCGGCACCGGCTCGGGGTCGTCGGGCTGAGGCAGGTACGGCCGCAACGCCTCGGCGGCGCTGCGCGCGGAAGGACGCCGAGCAGGGTCCTTCGCGATCATCCAGTCGACCAAGTCGGCCAGCCGGGAGGGGAATCCAGGAAGAACCCGGTCGAGACGGGGCGGTGGTTCATGCAAATGGGCCTGCGCCATCTGGATGTCACTGGCCGGGTGGACGAAGACCGGTCGGCCTGCCGCCAGTTCGAAGAACAGGCAGGCTACGGCATAGACATCCGCCGCACCCGTGGGGTTCTCCTCCCCGCCGAGGACCTCCGGGGCCTTGTACCCCATGGTGCCCGGGGTCTGCCCCTCGGTGTACCGGGTCGCGTCGTGATCGGTGAGCAGGGCGATGCCGAAGTCGCCCAGGTAGGCACGACCGGTGGCGTCCTCCAGGAGGATGTTGTGGGGCTTGACGTCACGGTGCACCGTGCCCGCTTCATGCACTCGAGCCAGGGTCTCCAGGATCTGGACAGCGACTGAAACCGCCACTCCGACGTGCCTGCAGTTCGTATTCAGGTATTTCCGCAGGTCAGTTCCCTCGATGTACTGCATCACCAGATAGGGGCGGACCCGGAAACGACCGTGGTGCACCAGGAACGGGACGCCTGCACCACCCAGACGCTCATACAAACCGATCTCCCGCTCGAAACGCTGCAACTCCGTGAGCGTCGGCTCGACGCTCCAGGCGTCCAGGGCAGATCTTGCGGCGTCAGGAATGAGGAACTTGACGGCGACAACGGAATCGTCGGTCAGGTCGATCGCACGACATACCGCACCCATCCCGCCCACGGAGGGGGTCCCGTCGATCCGGAAACGTCCATCAATGATCATGCCGCGCTCCATGTGAACGCCTCCCCGTTCCTGGGTGATCCAGACCGAGGCACAGAGTAGCGGAAACTGACGCACCTTCATTACATCACTTGACTTTGTTCACAGCAGCGCGTCATGGTTCCTTCCAGAGTCGACCGAGGGACCATCCGACGACCAGCCACGAGGAGCGGCCCATGACCGCGTTCCGCAAGCCGCCACACTCCATCGGGGACAGCACCCTGCTGCGGATCGGTGCCTCGCTGGTGCGGCCCGACCCTGCCGGCTGCCCACTGGGCCGCGCACTGCGAGCCAGGGCCCTGGTCAAGGCCCCGGGACGGCTCCCTGCCAAGCCGGTCGAAGACTTCTCCTTCAAGCCGTTCTTCGCTCTCCTCGACGCTGTCGAACACGGCAGCCGGAGCCTCGTCGAGGCCGCGGCGGATCCGGCGAACTTCCGCAAGTGCACCCCGGTCCATGTCGCCTGGGCCCGCGAGGCCGCCCACCACTACCTGACCGCCAGGTCCGACCGGGAAGCTGCGCAAGGCGCGGCAGACCAGTCCCCCCTCCTGCCGGTCGCCCCTGCCTGGGTCGCCGGGAGCAAGAAGCTGGCGCAGCCGGATGCCCGTGGGGTGACGCAGTACGAACGCACCGTGTGGGGGCGAGGGTACGCCTCGCGGGACGGGCGCGTACGCGAGATCTGGATCCCTTCCCTGGGCACCGTGAAGCGGGACAGGCCAGCGGTGGAGATCGCCGCGGTCGCCCACGTCCTGCTGACCGGCGCCCCCTCCCTGACGCCGTTCGGCGCCCCTTCCACTCCCCTCCCCGGACCTCACGTCCGGCCGGAGCGGATCCGTGTGATCGGAGTAGGGCTCGCCGACGGAGGTACGGAGACACTCGCCGACTGGACGGCGGAGGAGACCGAGCATCGCTATCTGAGAGCCGAGGTCGCTGCCTCGATGGCCGACCTCGCCGACGCCACCGAGGCCCGCCCGAGCGCCGACTGCGTCCGCTGTGTGGGACTGCCCGACTGCGTGGCCGTCCCGCGGGTTCCGGGACTCCTCGGCGTGGCCGCCACTCCAAGGAAACGTCGCAGTCTGTCCGTCAGCGACCTTCGGGCCTACGGGAACTGCGCCGAGCAGTACCACGCCACCCGCGTACTCAAGCTCCGCGACGGACGCACTGAGAGCGCTGCCATCCGCCGGGGAAGGGCGGTTGACGCCTGGCTGAACGGGCGGCATGCAGATCCCGCCCGTGGATCCTGCCGTGCGGTGCCCCTCCCCGAGCACCTGCCCGGTCTCACAGCCGATGAGCAGTACGAAGCCCTCGCCATGCTCCACCAGCACCGGGCTCACTGCCCCTTCGACGGACTGGCCGATCACGAGACGGTCGAACCGCAACGGCGGATCGTCGCCTACGACCCACAGGCCGACGTGGTGCTCGTCGCGGACTGCGACCTGATCCACACCGACCGGGGTGGCGTGGTGGTCCGCGAGACCAAGACGACCACGAGCAGCTACACCCACGGCGGAGGGCTGATGCGGCAGTACCCACAGCTGGCCCTCGCCGTCCTCCTCGTCGAAGGTGGCGCCCTCGGCGGCGACGCCCTCCGCTCCCGCATCGAACTGGAGGTGCTGCGCCCCGACGGTGCCCGCCTCGAAGAGCTCGACCCCCACGACTCGCGTACCGCCATCCGTGCCCGTGCGCTGCTCCGCGAGCTCGTTGCCGACTGGGCCGCCGACCGCGGCTACCAGGCCGCGCCCTCCTCCGGGACCGACTGCCGCACATGTGACGTTCACGGCTGGTGCGCCACGGGCCGCGAACGCACCAACACCGTGGACGGTGCGGCATGACCGGCCCGAACGCCCCCATGAGCGACGACTTCCTGCCACTGCCCGCCGAGGAGTGGGCCGCCCACGAGGGCGTGCCCTTGCTGAAGACGCTCGCCCAGGCGCTGCTCATCTTGGAGGACACCGCCGACCTGGAGTCCTTCACCCTGCCCTATCCCGCCGAGGCCCAGCGTGCGCTGGACCGCACGGCTCTCGCCTGCCTCGTGCGCGGTGAGGAACCACCCGCGTCGCTCGCCGAGCTGATCGACCGCTGCCGCACCCTGCCCCTCGCCGAGTGGCCCCTCGACCTGCCCGCCGACGCGGCAGGTCCGCAGGACATGCTTCTCGACCCGGTGTCGGGGAGGCCCGGTGACCTGTGCCACGAGTGGGCCGAGCGCTGTCCCGACACCGCCGCCCGGTTCCGCGACCGCATGATCGTGCACACCGCGCTGAGGCTGTGCCGGGAGCACGGCGAGGAGGAGGCGTACACAGAATTCAGGAGGCTCCTCGTGCGGCGCCCGGTGCTCCCCGTCGCCGAACTGTCCGCTCTCGGTGGAGATCTGGTCCTCGAACCCGTCCACGAACTGATCATGCGCATCTACCAGGACGTGCCCGACAGCTACCTCCGCAACGACCACTACACCACCTGCGGGCGCTGCCTCACCCTACTGGTTCCCGTACGCGACGGCTCATGGTGGTGCGAACGTGACCGCTGCCGCCGGACCGGGCCGGCGCCGCTGGGACGACGACTGGAACGGGCGACGACCGGACGACCGGTCCAACTCGAGCGTCCTTTGAGGCAGTTCGTCACCGGACCGGGACGTGCCGAGGCCGATCTGGAGCGACAGCTACTCGACCTGGGTCTCGATGTGCGGATGTGGCCCGGGTACGACGCTTACGACCTGCTGGTCACGTTCCCCGACGGGCACCGCTGGGCCATCGACGTCAAGGACTGGGCCCATCCCGTATTCCTCGGCCGCTCCGCCCGCCCGGTCCCCGCCGACCCGCCGTACGACGACGGGTTTTGGGTTGTTCCCCAGTACCGGGTTGCCGCCCGGCCCGGCTATCTGGCCGCCTTCGCCCGTGCCCGGCCGGCCCGCGCCCGCGGATTGCCTCTGCTCACCGACCGTGCCCTGGTCTCACGAGCCACAGCCCGGCTCCGCGAGATCGGGACCCTGCGCCCCCGCCCCCGAGCCGCAGGACTCACCACAACCCGCACGAACCGAACCACCCCCGACGGAGCCCGCCATGCGTGACCAGATCGAGTGGAACCGATCCGTCGTCCGGGAACTGAAGAGAGCCTGGGCGGGAAACCCTGGTCTCGAAGGCCTCAAACCCTTCCATCTCTGCCAGGTCGAACTGGCCCTGCACCTCCTCGAACTCATCGCCCCGGACCAGCCCGCCGAGAGCGCATACGTCCTCCTTGGCGGATACCCGTACGCCGAGGCCGCGGGCCTGGTCACCAGCGAGGAGCATCGGACGGCCCTCATCGCCGGCCGGCATCTGCTGTGGACACTGCGCCGCAGCCACGCATGGCGTCAGGCCCTTTCCCGGTACGAGCGCGTACCTGACCGGCTGCGGGCGTACCACCTGCCGGAACCCGGTGCGCGGACCCCGCCCCGCCGCATCGTCCCCACCGTGGCGGCCGGCCGCCACGCGGTCTACGGCGAGGCGCTCTCGCGGGTACCTGACTTCGTGCGCCGCCCGCTGCCGCTCGCGCCGGCAGGACGCAGCGAGTTCCAGGAGGGCAACCGGGCGGCGTCGGTGCGCTTTCCGGCCGACCTGATCGAGGACGGCATCGAGGGGCACGAACTCAGCGCCGGACCTCCGGTTCGATCGGGCCCGATCGAGATCACCCGCGAACAACTCCTTGATACCGCACGGTGGATGGACGAGGTAGAGGAGGACGAGGACGTCGAACGGCCGGGCCGCTGGGAGCAACGACTCACCGAGGTGCGCATCGCCCCGCGTGACGCCGACGGCCGAGATTTCACCGAGCACGACCGGATCGTCTTGGACGGCACACTGCACTTGGTCGGCATGGTCGGGGCGGGCAAGAGCACCTTCATGGTCCTGGCCGCCGCCACCGCGGCCCGACGCGGCATGCGGACCACTCTCGTAGTGGGCGACGCGGCCGAACAGCTCAGGCTCTGCGAGCTGTTCGAAACCGTCGGGCTGCCGGCCGTCCCCGTGCTCGGCGTCTCCACCCGCGAGACCCATGTACAGCGCCTCCACCGCAGACTCGCCTCCCGCGGTCACGACAACCTCCTCGACCACCACGCGCCCGCCTTCGACAATCTCAGCACCATCTGCATCGCCGACGCCCTGCGGGGCAACGAGGCGATCGAACCACTCGCCTACAGCGATGCGCCGTGCACCCGACTCCACCCGGAGAAGGAGACGCAAGAGGCCGGGACGACTACGGAAGCCGCATCGCTGCCCGCGCCATGGCGCCCTTCGGGCGTGCAGTCGGCACCAGCCCGCCAAACCACCGACCGGGGCCCGAACGGCACCGCCCTGGCGACTCCGCACGGCTGCCCCCTGTGGTCACGGTGCCCCCGGCACCGAGCCGCCCGCCACCAGGTCGACGGACTCATCTGGGTTGCCAACCCGTCCAGCCTCGTCCAAAGCCCTGTGCCCGCGCACCTCAACGACGAACGGCTCCGCCAGCTGGAACTCGCCTGTCTGCGCAGCAACCTGGTCTTCGTCGACGAGGCCGACTCCGTCCAGATGCGCTTCGACGAACTCTTCGCTCCTTCCGCGACCCTGGTGAAGCCGGGCACCGAATCCTGGCTCGACCAGCTGCACACGCACAAGATCGAGGAGTTGAGCAGGCGTGGGAGGCTACTGCTCGCCGACCGGGACGTGGAGCAGTGGAACGCGGCGCTCTCCGTGGTCGCCACTGCCGCCGATCGGATCTACCAGCGGCTCATCTCGGACACGACCCTCCGCGAGTGGGTGGACCAGGAGTACTTCAGCCCCTGGGCCTTGCAGGAGAAGTTGATCGCGGAATGGTTCGAGCTACCGCGCCATCCGGAACACCCCGAACCCTTCGAAGGGGCAGTCGAAGACGAGCGGAGCCTCTACGAAGGGTACGAGGACGACTCGGAAGGGGCGGAGGACTCCACAGCTGCGGTGCCGGAGCCCGATCCTCGTCGTGCCGCGCTCACCGCCGTCCTCGACGACTTCCGGGACGATCCGCTTGGCGACGGGGACTTCACGGACCCGCTCTCCACGACTCTGTCCGCCGCCGCGAAGGACCTGCTGTACACGCTGTCGCCGGCGGCCTCCCGTACCCGGGTCCAGTCCCTGCTCGACGCACTCCTTGCAGGAACGCCAGTCCTCGACCGTTTGACTCCGGAACACCGGGACGAGTGGAAGCGCATCACCCGTGACCGCTTGGAGTTCGTGCTCCTCCTCTCCGTTCTCCATCAGCGCCTCGACCGGCTGACCTATCTCTGGCCCATGGTGGAAGCGGCTCTCCGCCTCGACCGGCAGGGCAAGGAACTGGCCCGCCGCGCACCGCTCGACTACGCGCCGATCATCCCCGAAGCCCCCATGGGCAACGTTCTCGGCTATCAGTACCAGCCCCAGGAGGACACCTACGACGAGGTGGGGCGCACCAGCGGCACACTGCGCTTCTTCCGCTGCACGGGGGTCGGCCGCGAGCTGCTGCTCTCCCTCACCGGTCTCGGCGAGGACCGTGCGATCGGCCGCCCTGGCCCCAACGTCGTCCTGATGTCAGGTACCAGCTGGGCTGGGGAATCCACCCGGGCCCACATCCTCGCTCCTGTCGGCGCCGTCCTGATGCCGTCGGAGAAGTCCCTCGAAGGTGTCGGGCAGACCCGGTTCGCCACCCACTTCCTCTACGACGCCGCAGGGGAGCCCATGCGGCTCTCCGGCACCGAGCTCGAAGCTCGGATCCCCCAGGCCCGTGCCATGGCAGACCGGCTCGCCCGGCCCGGCGCCGGAGGTGCCGGCAGCGTCCTCGACCAAGAGCTCGCCCGCATCGCCGACGACCACCGCCGGCGCGTCCTAGTCCTGGTCGGCAGTTATCGCGAAGCGTACGCCGTGGCCGAGACCATTGACGGACAGCGCTCGGAACGGTGGAAGGGCCGGGTCCGCGTCCTCGTACCGGACGACGCCGACCTGGGTCACCTGCCCGGCGTGGATGGCCCGGCCCTGCTGGCAAGCCTCCGCCGGGGCGACCTCGCCACCTTTGCCGAGGACCGCACGGCCGAGATCCTGGTGGCCCCGCTGATGGCCGTGGAACGCGGCCACAACATTCTCAACGGCCAGGGCAGGGCAGCCTTCGGCACCGCAGTCTTCCTCGCCCGGCCGCATCCCCGGCCCGACGACCTGTCCCTGTCCGTCTACGCCCTCAACGACTGGATCACCCGCTTCATCCGCGACCAATCACGCAGCGACGACCGCGTGGGCCCTGCCACTTTCACCGATCTGGTCCGCAATGCGGAGAACCTGGACCAGGCAGGCCATGCGCTGCGTCAGGAAGCCCGCAAGGAATGGCGTCGGCTGCTCTCCCGCCGCTACGCCTACTCCGCCCTCCGTCCCTGGGAACAGCGCGCCTTCGCCTGGGACCAAATGGTCACCATGTGGCAGGTCATCGGCCGCCTGGTACGCGGCGGCGTACCCGCCCGGGTCCTCTTCGTGGACGCGGCCTTCGCCCCGGCCGCCGCGTGGGCTTCGGCCCCCGCGGTCAGGGCCATCGGCGGCCGTCGGCCCGGCCCCGGCCTCCTCCACGCCGTGCGGTCCGTGCTCGCCCCGTACTTCGTCGGCACTTCGTCGCCCGGAGCCGAATCCGGAGCGGCGGACCCGGCCGACGCCGGAGTCGCCCGTCTGCTGTACGCCCCGCTCTACAGCGCCCTCGGTCGGATCGACCATCTCAACCGCACCACCTGAGAACAGCACCCACGGCTCCTTCCCACACCGGACGGCAGACTCCTCGACGTCGTGCGTCCCGACCTCATAGGAAGACCCTGACATGCCCGTGAACTACCGCCACGTGCGCACCACGGCCTGGCTCCCTGACGGCCAGGACATCTCCGTCACGGGCCGATACCGGGCCCTGCCCTTCCCCGAGGAGTGGCGCGACAGCGTCCTCGAACTCTGCAACGCCGGCCGCGACAAGGACTCCGAGCCTTGGCGCACGGCCCCCACCCGAGCCCTGGAACAGGCGATCCAGGCCTACGCCCCCGATGTCCTGGCCATGCCGCGGCCTTTTGGCTCCCGCACCGAAGGTGACTCGGCACGCTGGCTGTACGCGGACGCCGACCTTGCCGATCCGCTGCCCCCCGAGGTCCTCGGTACTCTCATCGCCCACTGGCTCCGCGACATCCGTCCCGAACCCGAGCACCGCGGCCTGCTCCGTGAGGTGCGTGCCCAACTCGCCGTGCACACCCCGCAGTGGGAGTCCGTAGGTCGTGAACTCGTCGCGTGTGGCCACACCGACGGGGGCACCGCCGCCCCGGCCGGACACCAGTTCACGCTCACCCCCGACTGGCTGGCCCGCCGCGTGCTCGATCTCGGCCCTTACCCGTTCGAAGGCGGTGCGCTCCGGTTCCGGGCCATGCCTCGCGGGCCCCGCGACAAGGGCGCCGAACTCGTCTCTCAGTCGATTCCGTACGAGCCGGGCGGCTCCAAGGGGACGTGGTGGTTCGCGATCGTCCTCAACATCACCCTGCACACCGTCCCCTTCGACCCCCTCCCCCGCTACCACCTGCACTGGAGCATCCGCCGTTGGGCGACCCGCGTGAGCGGAAAGAGCGGGCGCCTGCACCTTCCCTATGGCAGCCGCACGACCGTACTGCTGCGCCCCAGGGTTCCTGTCCTCCCCGGCGTGCCGCTGAGCGAACGCTTCGCCGTTGCTCAGCTGGAGCGGTACCGCGACCGTGAGACGGGCACCTTCTCGGAGCGCTGGTCACACGGCGGCCCCGCCAAACTCCTCGGTGGAGTCGTCCTCGGTGACGAACTGCCCGGTGTCGACGACCTGCTCACCTCTCCCGAAAAGTGGCTCACCGACGGGATGCGTGCCAGCATCGTCTACCGCACGGCGATGGGCCGTCACGAGGTGGGAGCCGGTCTGATGCCGGACCAGGTCTCCCGGCTCACGGAATGGGCGGAGCAGGCGGTGCCCGAAGGTCTCCGCGCCGCACAGCCCCACTCCCGGTCCATCCTGTCTGGAAATCGCCCGGTCAACGCCCCTCCGACGAACGTGAAGCCCGAGGACAGGACTGCCGATGAGGCGCGCAGGACGGCCGAACGGCGGCGCGCCGCAGCCCTCGCGGTCTCTGCCTACAACGGCCCCGACGAAGACGACAGGCCCGTCCTCGAACTTCAGCTGGTGTGGCAGACCTCCGAGCTGCGGGAGACCACGATCTCGGCACTCGTGGAGCTGCTCGGTCTGCCCGAGGCAGCGCCCGAACACGACGAGGCGCCCCATCTCGACGCCCGTGCCGAAAGTCCCGTTGTCCTGGAATGGGTCACCTCTGAACTAGCCGTCCGGCTGAACTGTTTCCGGCCCGTCCACCGTCGAGCCGACCACAGCACGGTCTCGTTCACCGACGGCCTGGAGCTCCCCGAAGGACCGCGGCGTCCGGAAGCCGTCGTGTCAGCCGCTCTGTACTCCCGTCGGGCAGAGATCGCCGACTGGCTCAACGGCGTCAAGGGACGTGCGCCGAAGGCGAGCTCGCCTCCCGCGCTCGCGCTGGTAGAAATCGACCGGGCCGACGATTTCGCGAGCACCGAACATGATCCGAAGTTCGCACTGCGACTCGGCTTCGCCGACGCGGGCTACGTCACCCAGTTCCTCGCCGTACCCAAGAAGGTCAAGGGTTACAACACGGTCGACAACCAGCACCACCGCGCCCGCATGGCCTGGGACGACGGGCTGCGCCAGCTCGGCGCACGGGTATATCCCGAACTCGGCATCGCCAGTGGTCTTCCCGGCGGCCTGCGCCATGCGGCCGTCTGGATGGTCCGTAGGAACCGCACCAGTAGGAACCGGTGGGCCACCGATGTACCGGTGGCGGTCCTGGTGACCCCCGAGGGCGCGGGGCTGGCCCGGATCCAGGGGTGGGACCCGAATGCCGACGACGGCGCAGGGGCCTGGGTCCCGTACCCGACCATGCTGATCAGGCTGACCCGGCTCGCCGAGGTACGTCCTCTGCTGCCCGGGCCGCGTGACGAGGAAGACGCCCCCAAGCGCCGAAGCTGGCACACCGACCGCGCCGAACAGCGCCGTCGCGCCGAGGAATGGCTGCAGCGAATCCGCGCCTCTCTCCGGCGCGAACCCACTCTGCTCCTGGCCGAGGCCCAGAACGCCCGCTCCCACTGGACCTGGCTCCAGGACGGCCGTACCGAACCCGACCGCATGCGGGACGGTGAGGCGGATTCCCGGCGCCTCGACCCCGGTCTTCGTCTCGTGCGCGTCCGCACGGGGCGCGGCAGGGAGACCCCACAGTGGTGGGGCGTCCATCCAGGCGGCGGGGCGAACGGCATTGCAGCCGGTTTGTGGCTGCCCGCTGGTCATGGCCCCGATGGGCGGGTCTTCCACTCGGCCAACTCCAAGCCGGTGCAGTTCAAGTCTTCCGCCGTCGAAGCGGACAAGCTCGCGCCACGCCCGATCCGGATGGGCAAGCGCAAGGGTGAGCCCACCATCGACACCGGAATGGTCGGATGGACTCCTGATTTCCTGGAGATCGCAGTCCTCGGCTGCCACCTCGAAGCCGGCGACGCCCCGGAGTCCTTCGCCTCCGCAGTCCACCTGCTCCGGCAGCCCCCGGACTACCCGGAGGCTCTGTCCCTGCCGCTCCCACTGCACTTGGCGGGTCTCGGCCAGGACTACGTGCTGCCGCATCGTGCGTCTCCTGAGACCTCTTCGGAAGTCTCCGAGATCTCTGACCCGGTCAAAGACTCCGACCCTGCACAGGGCCAGGCACCGGGTCTCGAAGAGGAGGCGGACGTAGTCGAGACAGCCGACCAGCTGATGCTGTTCGACAGCTGACCACCCACGGCCAGCACCCGCATCGTGAAACCGACCGGGTGGGTCCCCCCCCCGCCCCGCGACGGCAGAGCGGGGAACGCCTTCGAGAAGATGCGGATCCGAAAGAGTCCGGGTTATGGGTGGTTGGACGGCAATCCGTTGCCGTCTACGCAGGAGGTCCTGCAGCTCCGGCCAGCGGCCGCGCTGGTGGCGGGGCGGGACCGTGAGGACGTAGCAACGCCGTTCGGGGCCGCTCAGAGCAGATGATGAGTGGTGGGCAAAGTAACAGACCGCCGGCGCCACCTCTGCCGTCTACTCCCGCCCCGCCACCACTACATCGCGTTACCCTTCCGGTCGCTCAGATCGTCGCCCGGCCAGCGGAAAGCCTCCATCCGAAGCAGCCTCCGCTGGGGAGAATCTGGGGAGAATGAGGCCCGTTGGGGAGCGGCTGGGGAGGATCGGCCGTACAAACGGGCACCACGGCGAAAGGACCGGAAAGACGGATCGCCGCAGGTCAGGGCAGCTCCCCAGCCGATTGCCGCAGGTCAGCGGTGTGAGGGTGACGACTTCAACATGATCTCCTCGGCCAGTGTGACCGCCATGCCCGCTACCCCCGTATGCCGTGTGATCACTACCGCAACCTCAATCGGTCAGACGTCCGGCTTCCCTCAAGAGTTCCCCGGGGGCGAACCGGAAGCGCCGGACAGGCTTGATCGGGGACGGTCGGCGTGGTCACGGCTCACGCCGACGAGTACCGCTCGTACACCACCGCGCGCACAGCACCCGCCCTCTGCTCGACTGCGGGGCACGCTACCGGCCTTGGCAGGATCGGGTCCCGGTGCGCGGCCCCCGCCCGGGCGCGGGGTCGGGCGGCACGCGTGGCCGCTCCGGGCGCCGCTCCGCCCCGTCCCGGTCACGGCGCGTCCTCCCCGGCCCGTGCGAGGGCGAGCACCCCCGCGCAGACCAGTGCGACGCCCAGCCCCTGCGGGACCAGCCACCACCCGGCGCGCAGCTGTTCCTCGTACAGGACCACGCCCAGGGCCACGCTGACGCTCGCGTCGCCGAGGGTCAGCGCGGGCTGCGAGGCGACCAGGGGGCCGCCCTGCATGGCGTGTCCGAGCAGCAGCAGCGCGCAGATGCCCGTGGCGCCGAAGGCGTACGTCTCCCAGGCCGTCAGGAACGCCCCGGCGCCGCCCTCCTCCAGGACGTGCACCGCCGACTTCATCAGGGCGGCCGTCAGCGCGTAGCAGACGGCTGTGGCGGCGCCGAGGCAGCCGGCCCGCGCCCTGCCGGGCGGTCGGCGCAGTCCGGCACCCGCGAGGGCGGCGACCGCGACCCCGCATGCCACGAGGGCCAGGACCCACCGGCCGAGCGGTACATCGGTACGGTTGCCCGCCGGCGAGGCCGCCGCCAGGGTGATCCCGAGCCCGGCCACCACCCCCGCCACGGCCCGCCACAGGGCGCCGGACAGCCGCTGCCGCGCCATCAGCGAGGCGATGAGCAGCGCGAACGGCAGCTCCAGTACGAAGAGCGGCTGTACGAGGGCCAGCGGGCCGGTGGCCAGCGCCGCCGCCTGCCCCGCCCCGGCGGCGATGACGGCCAGGATGCCGGCGAGCCACAGCGGTCGGCGCAGCAGGTCGAGGATCAGGCCGAGGCGGAAGCCGTCGCTCTGCGGCACGGTGAGGGAGGCCCGGCGCTGGAGCACCGTACCGAGGGCGTTGCTGAAAGCGGCGAACAGCGCGAAGAGGACCGGCAGGACGACGCCCATGGCCCGATCCTCACCGCGCCCGCCGCCCCGGCACCCTCCGACACCACCCCGCGCCGGGGTATTCCCCCGTCCGGCCCCGACGGTCATCGCGCTCCCGTCCGGACCCCGACGGGGCGCGGCGCCCCCGTCTGGCCCCGACAGGGCGCGCCCCCCGTCCCGCCCCGACGGCCGCCGCGCCCCCGTACGAAGGGCCGCTCCCGGTGGGGCTCAGGCGTGGGGGCCGCCGGCGGCCCGGCGCAGGGCCAGTGCGGCGAGGGCCTCCGGGGCGCCGTCCTGGCCGCGGATGCCGGGGAAGGCGTTGATGTCGACGATCAGCGGGCTGCCGGCCCCGGCGTCGATGAGGTCCACCCCGTAGACGTCCAGACCGAACACCGCGCCGACCTTCCGCACCACGGAGGCCCACCCCGGCGGCAGCTCCGCCGGCGGCAACGGCAGGGTCGGGCCGCGTCCGCCGGGCGCGAGTTCGGAGCGGCGCACGGCCGCGAAGAGGCGGTCCCCGATCGCCCAGAGCTTGTGGTCCCAGCCGCTGTTGGGGGCGAAGTCCTGCACGACCACCGGCTCCCGCGGCCAGGCCGCCGCCAGCTCCCGCAGCCGGTCCGCGTCGTCGACGCGGGCCACGAGGTCGCCGCGGCGGCTGAGGCGGCTCTTGACGACGACGGGGGAGGGGAGGTCCGGGGCCGCGGCGGCCCACGTGGCGAAGGAGTCGTGGGTCAGGGTGGCGGCGAACGGAAGGCCGGCTTCCAGGGCGAGCTCCGCCATCCGCGTCCGGTCCTGGCACAGCGCGGTGGCGGAGGCGGAGTTCACCACGGGCGCCCCCCGCCGCTCCAGGTACCGGGCCAGCCCCAGGGCGGCGGGCGTCCTGGACTTCAGCAGGTACACGTCGGCGAGCGGCAGCGGAACCGTTCCGGGGGCGAGTGGGTCGAGCGCCTCGACGACGTGCTCCGGGGTCAGCAGCGCGGTGGCGGCCGCCAGCAGGGGATGCTCCGGTTCCGGGGTGATCAGGCCGATCCTCACGCGCCCTCGCCCGCCCGCGCCGGCACCTGCAGCGCAACCGGCGCCGACGCCTGCGCCGGAATCGACAGGGGCGGAGCGTACGGTGCGGCCGCGGCCGCGGGCGGTGTCGCCGAGCCGCCGCCGGCTCCGGCCAGATTCAGCACCGCCCGGGCGACCCGCGCCGCCGCGTCCGGTACCTGGCGGAAGCTCGGGAAGTCGTTCACGTCGACGACCACCGGCCCGTCCGGACCGAGCAGCACGTCCACCCCGTAGAGGTCGAGCCCGTACACCGAACCCACCCGGGCCGCGATCTCCTCCACCTCCGGCGACAGCGGCACCCGCCGCTCCCGTACCGAGGGGTCCGGGTGCAGCGGGGAGCAGCGCTCGGTGGCGAAGAACTCGCCGCCGACCCCGTACACCTTGATGTCCGTGCCGGAGTTGGGCACGTACGGCTGGGCGATGAGCATGGCCTCGCCGACGAGCAGCGCGAGCACCGCCTCCAGCCGCTCCGGCGAGGGGACCAGGTGCACGGCGCGGCCGGAGCTGCCGTCCGCCGGCTTCACGACGAGCGGGTACTGGGCGTCCGGTATCTCCCGGAGCAGCTCGGGGCGGGCCACGGCGTAGGTGGGCGGTACGGGCAGCCCGCGGCCGTGGCCGATGGCGGCCGCCAGCGCCTTGTCCCGCACCCCGCGGATCGAGCGGGCGTCGTTGACCGTGGTGATGCCGGCCGACGCGGCGGCTTCGAGCAGGGTCAGTCCCGGTCCGCCGGAGACGGTCTTGAGCACCCAGGCGTCGTGCGCGCCGGTGTCCAGCGTCCGCGACATGCGCAACAGCGAGCCGCCCGGCCGGATCACGTCGATCCGGTGTCCCCACGCGGTGAGCTGCCGTATCACCTCGTTGGGCATGCCGTCGTGGCGGTAGTGCTCCTCCACCAGGAAGCAGAGCCTCATGGACCTTCCCCGATTTCCCCGGACGTCCGCCGATTCCGTCCGGCGAGTTGTGACGTCACAGGATGTCATGAGCCCCAATGTGACGATCGGTCCGGCTCCGTCCATTCCCTGAGACACAGGCCCCGGAATTGGTCGGAAACTGCTCCACATCGACTTCAAGCGGTCGTTACAGAACGTGATAGTTGCCCAGGGCTATCCAAAACGATCAGCAACTCTCTTATAGTTGGCCCTCGTTACTCACAGGAACCCTCTCTTCCATATACGCCCGGTTTGAGGCTTTGATTGATGACGGCGTCGCCCTCCCCCCTTCGCCCCTCCGCCCTCGCCCTGCTGCTGACCGCAGCGGTCGGCGGCGCGTTCTCCACGGCGGCGGTGGCCGCGGCCCCGTCCTCCGTCGCCGTGCCCCTGGCATGGTTCTCCGCCTCCGGCGTGCTGCTGCTGTCCGTGGCGGCCTTCGCGGTCACCTGGACGGCGCGCACCGCCCGGCTGCTGCGGAGCCGGCTCTCCGGCCTCACCGCCGAACTCGGCGCCCGTGACGCGTACATCGCCCGCCTGACCGCCGACGCCGCGCGTGAGGCGGCCGCCCGCGCCGCCGAACGCGGCCGGCTCACCGCCGCGCACGCCGCCGAACTGGAGCGGCTCACCGGCGCGCACGCCGCCGAGCTCGACCAGCTGGCCGCCGCGCAGGCGGTCTCCCGCGAACGCCTCGCCAACCAGTTGCGGCGCGCGGAGTCCGGACGGGCCGCGGCGATGGCCGCCGCCGCCAACGCGGCCGGCCGCATGCAGGCCCTCGCCACCGGAATGCTGGCCGACCTGCGCGACATGGAGCACCGCCACGCCGACGAGGACGTCCTCGGCGACCTGCTCCACCTCGACCACCGGACGGCCCAGGCGGGCCGCCTCGCCGACTCCATCGCCGTACTCACCGGGGCCCGTTCGGGCCGCCGCTGGGCGAAGCCGATCGTGATGGAATCGATTCTGCGCGGTGCGATGGGGCGTATCGGCGGCTACCAGCGGGTCCGGTCGCACTCCACCAGCGACGCCGCCGTCGCCGGGCACGCGGCCGAGGGCGTCATGCACGCCCTCGCCGAACTGCTCGACAACGCGGCGAACTTCTCCCCGCCGACCGCCGAGGTCCACGTCTACGTGGAGGAGGTGCCGGCCGGGATCATCATCACCGTCGAGGACAGCGGTCTGGTGATGAGCGAGGTCCAGCTGCGACGCGCCCAACAGGCCGTGTCCGCCGAGTCACTGGACCTGGCCGGCCTCTCCGGCACCCGGCTCGGCCTCGCCGTGGTCGGCCGCCTCGCCCGCAAGCACGGCCTGACGGTCTCCTTCCGGCCCTCCGCGCGCGGAGGTACGGGAGCGCTGATGATGCTCCCGCAGGACCTGATCAGCCGTACTCCGGAGGGGACCGCGGCCGCACCGGAGGAGACCGCGGTGACCCGCGCGACCCCCGCCCCCGCCCCCGCCCTCACGGCGCCGGCGACCCCGGCCGCGCTGCCCGCACCGCCGGCCGCCGCGGAGCCCGACGCCGTGCACGACACCGCGGCCGCGCACGACACCGCCGCCGCGCACGACACCGCCCCCGCGCACCGCACCGCGGACGCGCACGGCACCGCCACCGCACACCGCGGCAACGCGCCCGGCGAGCCCGACGCCAAGTCCGCGCGCGACCGCGACCGTGCGCGGACCGCGGACTACGGTGCGGCGCCCGCCGACGCCACCCCCGCACCGCCGCCGCCCGCCACCGCGGCCCCCGCCGCGGACGCGGCCTCGGCCGAGGGCGGCCTCCCGCAGCGCAGGCGGGGCCGGACCCTGGCCGCCGCCCACCCCGAGTGGCCCGACGCCGCCGGCCCCGGCACCCGTACGACCGCCCCCGGGTCCGGCGCCGGGCCCGCCCCCGCCGGCGCGTCACGGTCGGCCGCCCGCTTCGGGAGCTTCCGCCAGGCGGTCCGCGGAGCCGCCGCCACGACACCCGCACCGCCTGAACCGTCCCCGAACCCCCCGCACCCGGAAGGCAACACGGAATGACCGGCTCCACCACCGACGAGACGCTCAGCTGGCTCCTGGAAGGGCTCCTCGAACGCACCCCCGGCGCCCGCCACGCCCTCGTGCTCTCCCGCGACGGCCTCAAGCTGTGCCGTACCCCGGAGCTCTCCGTCGACCAGGCCGACCAGCTCGCCGCCATCGCCGCCGGTATCCAGAGCCTCTCGCACGGGGCGTCCATCGAGTTCGGTGACGGGACCGGCGGCGTCCGCTCCGCCATGGCCGAGTTCTACGGCGGGCTGCTCTTCATCGTCGAGGCTGGCGAGGGCGCGCACCTCGCGCTCGTCGCCGCCGAGGACGCCGACGCGGGCCTGGTCGGCCACAACATGTCCGAGCTGGTCGAGCAGATCGGCGAACACCTCGTCGCCCGGCCCAGGGGATGAGTAGGAGCAGACCGGGCCGGGACGACTCCCCGGACCGGCTGTACACGCTCACCGGCGGCCGCAGCCGCGCCGGTTCCGACGCGTTCGACCTGGTCACGCTGATCGTCACCGAGTCCGACCCGGTCCCCGGCATGCAGTCGGAGCACGCGGTGATCCTGCGCATGTGCCGCTTCCCGACAGCCGTCGTGGAGATCGCCGCCGAGCTGGGCCTGCCGGTGTCGATCGTCCGCATCCTCCTCGCCGATCTGCTCGGCACCGGGCGCATCAGCGCCCGGCACCCGCGCACCACCACGTTCCGCCTTCCCGAACCCGAAATCCTGGAGCAGGTGCTCGTTGGACTCCGCAACCTCTGACCAGAGCGAACCCCGCCAGACCCTGCAGAGCACCGCCGACAACGGTCTGAAGATCGTCATCGTCGGCGGATTCGGCGTCGGCAAGACGACCATGGTCCGCTCGGTCAGCGAGATCCGCCCGCTGAACACCGAAGAGACGATGACCAAGGCGGGCGAGCTCGTCGACCGCACGGACGGAGTCGCCTCGAAGACCGCCACCACCGTGGCCTTCGACTTCGGCCGCATCACCCTCGACGCCCGCAACGTGCTGTACCTCTTCGGCGCCCCGGGGCAGGAGCGCTTCTGGTTCCTGTGGGACCGCCTCTTCGCCGGCACCCTCGGCGCCGTCGTCCTCGTCGACACCCGCCGCCTCGCCGACTCCTGGTACGCCATCGACCGCCTCGAACACCACGGCACGCCCTTCGTGGTGGCCTGCAACGACTTCGGTGGCGCCGAGCACACCCCGCAGGAGATCCGCGCGGCCCTCGACCTGCCCGCCGGCGTCCCGCTCGTGTTCTGCGACGCCCGCTCCCGCGAGTCCAGCAAGCAGGTCCTGATCTCCCTCGTTCAGCATCTCCAGACGGCCCTTGCGCCCAGCCCGCCGAAGACCCCGGAGCCCACCCCGTGACCTGCCCCGCCGCCCCCGAGCACCGGCCCGTCTATCTCGGCGGCCCCCGGTTCCAGACCGAACCGACCGAGCTGTACCGCGAGATGCGCCGCGACCACGGCGCCGTCGCCCCCGTGGTCCTCGACGGCGACGTACCGGCCTGGCTGGTGCTCGGCTACCGCGAGCTGCACCAGGTCACCAGCGACCCGGTGCTCTTCTCCCGCGACTCCGACCTGTGGAACCAGTGGGACCGCATCCCCGCCGACTGGCCGCTCCTGCCGATGATCGGCCGCAAGCAGCCCTCCATCCTCTACACCGTCGGCGCCCGCCACAGCGAGCGCGCCGCCGTGATCTCCGAGGCCCTGGAGTCGGTGGACCCCTTCGAACTCAAGGGCCACGCCGAACGGTTCGCCGACGAGCTGATCGACGCCCTGTGCGGCAAGGGCGCCTGCGACATCGTCGGCGAGTACGCGATGCTCCTGCCGCTGCGCGTGCTCGCCCGCATCTACGGCTTCTCCGACGACCAGGGCCCCGGCCTCGTCACCGCCATGAACGACATGATCAACGGCCGGGAGGGCGCCCTGGACGGCCAACGCCACCTCGGCGGTTCCATGTACGCGCTGCTCGCCGCCAAGCAGGCCGAGCCCGGCCCGGACGTCGTCTCGCGGATGCTCGCCAACCGGGCCGGATTCACCGTGGACGAGATCGCCCAGGACCTCATGGTGATGATGGCCGCCGGCCACCAGCCCACCGCGGACTGGATCGGCAACACGCTGCGCCTGATGCTCACCGACGACCGCTTCGCGGCCTCCCTCGCGGGCGGCCGGCACAGCGTCGGGGAGGCCATGAACGAGGTGCTGTGGGAGGACACCCCCACCCAGAACGTGGCCGGGCGCTGGACCTCCCGCGACACCCACCTCGGGGGTCGGCGCATCGCCCGCGGCGACCTGCTGCTGCTCGGCCTGGCCGCCGCCAACGCCGACCCGCACGTGCGCACCGACGCCGGAGCGCTCACCGGCGGCAACAACGCGTTCTTCTCCTTCGGCCACGGGGAGCACCGCTGCCCGTTCCCGGCCCAGGAGGTCGCCGAGGTCATCGCGCGCACCGGGATCGAGGTCCTCCTGGACCGGCTGCCCGACGTCGACCTCGCCGTGCCCGCGGCCGCGCTCGCCCGCCGCCCCTCGCCGTGGCTGCGGGGCCTGTCCGAACTCCCCGTGACCTACACCCCGACCCCCGCCCTTGGAGCCATGCGATGACGTGCCCGATCGACCACTCAGGTACCCGTGGGCCTGCCGCCATCACGCTGGACCCCTTCGTCACCGACCTCGCCGGGGAGAGCGCCGTACTGCGCGCCGCCGGACCGCTGGTACGGGTCGTCCTGCCGGGCGGCGTGGGCGTCTACGCCGTCACCCGCCACGCCGAGGCCCGCAAGCTGCTGACGGACTCCCGGATCGTCAAGGACATCGGCGCGTGGGGTGCCTGGCAGCGCGGCGAGATACCGATGGACTGGCCGCTGATCGGGCTCGCCAACCCCGGCCGCTCCATGCTCACCGTCGACGGTGACGAGCACCGGCGCCTGCGCACCCTGGTGGCACAGGCGCTGACGGTCCGCCGGGTGGAGAAGCTGCGGGCCGGCATCGAAGCGCTGACCACCGGCATGCTCGACCGGCTGGCGCAGCTGCCGGCCGGCGAGCGCGTCGACCTCAAGGCCGAGTTCGCGTACCCGCTCCCGATGAACGTCATCAGCGAGCTGATGGGCGTGGACGCCGCCGACCACCCGAGGCTCAAGGCACTGTTCGAGAAGTTCTTCTCGACACAGACGCTGCCCGAGGAGGTGCCGCAGATGATGGCGGACCTCGGCGCGCTGTTCTCGCGCATCGTGGAGTCCAAGCGGGAGAACCCGGGCGACGACCTCACCAGTGCCCTGATCGCCGCCTCGGAGGACGGCGACCACCTCAGCACGGAGGAGATCACCAACACCCTCCAGCTGATGGTCGCGGCCGGTCACGAGACCACCATCAGCCTGATCGTGAACGCGGTCGTCGCGCTGGAGACCCACCCCGAGCAGCGCGCGCTGGTCCTCAAGGGCGAAGTGCCCTGGGAGAACGTCATCGAGGAGACCCTGCGCTGGTCCACGCCGACCTCGCACGTCCTGATCCGGTTCGCCGCCGAGGACGTCGAGGTGGGCGACCGGATCCTGCCGAAGGGCGAGGGGCTCATCGTCTCCTTCGGGGCCATCGGCCGCGACGAGGAGCAGCACGGCGACACGGCGGGGGAGTTCGACGCCACCCGTACCCCGAACCGGCACATCTCCTTCGGCCACGGCCCGCACGTCTGCCCGGGGGCCGCGCTGTCCCGCCTGGAGGCCCTGGTGGCCCTGCCGGCCCTGTACGCGCGCTTCCCGGACCTCACGCTGGCCGTGTCACCGCAGGAGCTGCGCAACAAGCCGATCCTGACCCAGAACGACCTCTTCGAGCTGCCGGTCCGGCTGGCCTGACGGATCCCCGACGGCCGGACGGGCCGCTTCGGCCCGTCCCCCCTCCCCCCTCCCGGCCCGGAGAAATTCGCATGTGCGGTCGTCCCGCCTCCTGTTAGGTTCATCGCGTGCCGAAGCTGAATCAGATCATCGCAGTGGAAAAGGGCGTCAAGTCCAAGTCCCTCCAAGAGCTCTCCCAGGCTCACCACGACGTCCAGAAGCCCGCCCTGCTGGCCGGGATCTCCCGGACCTACCAGCCCAAGGACGAGGAGGGCGAGCAGCTGCCGCCCGAGTCCACCCGGGTGCAGGTCAAGGCGGAGGACGTGCTCCGGGCGACGGCCGGCACGCTGACGCGGCTGTTCGACGTGACGGCGACCAAGGACTGGGCGAACCGCACCGCGGTGGCCGACGTGGTCGTCGACGGGACCGTCCTGCTGGCGCAGGTGCCCGTGCCCTACCTGCTCTTCCTGGAGAAGCAGCTGACGGACATGCACACCTTCGTGCGGAAGCTGCCCGTACTGGACGCCTCCGAGTCCTGGAACCTGGACCCGTCCACGGACTCCTGGAAGACTGACCCGGTACGCACGATCCGCACCAAGAAGGTGCCGCGCAACCACGTCAAGGCCGAGGCCACCGATAAGCACCCGGCGCAGGTCGAGGTCTACTACGAGGACGTGCCGGTCGGGTACTGGACGACGGTGAAGTTCTCCGGCGCGCTGCCCGCCCGCCGGGTGAACGAGCTGCTCGACCGCGTGGAGAAGCTCCAGCAGGCCGTCAAGTTCGCCCGCGAGGAGGCCAACAGCACCGAGGTCACCGACCAGCGGGTGGGCGACGCGGTGTTCGGCTACCTGTTCAGGTAGCCCCGAAATCGCCCTCCGTCGCGAGCGGGGGGTGCGCGAGAGCGCAAGCTGAAACTGATGTTGAAGCTGATACAGGGGTGTCAGTTGGGGGTTCGAATCCCTCCCCCGGCACTGCGTGCCTGGGTGGCCCAAGCCTGGCAGAGGCGGCCCCGTAAATCTCAGATTCTCGCTCCAGTCTCAGTATTCGCCGCCGAACACCGGATCGACCGAGCGCGGGCGATCATCGACGGATGGGGGTTCAAGTCCCTCCTGCGCCTCTCTCGTGGCGCGGTAGTTCAAAGGCAGAACACGTCGGTCTCAATATGATCCGCGGCTCTTAAACGCCGCCGGTGTGCGCAATTGGGTGGCAAGCAGGGGCCCGGGAGCTGGACATGCTCCCGGGCCCTGTCACATGTCCGCGCTGTACCGCACTACACCGGTACGGACACGAACGCCCTGCCCGCCTCGTTCTCGACCACGACCGCCTCGACGTCGCCGGGGGCCACGGCCGCCGAGCCGTCCAGCGCGGCCCCCTTGCCCTCGCCGTTCTCCTGGCCGCCGACGACCCAGCCGCCCGCGACCGTGCGCGTCCCGTCCGCGGAGACCACGACCAGCCGGCACCGCTCGCCCGGCGGCACACCGGTGACCGCCGCGTGCACCCGTACCCACTTCGCGGCAGGCGTCATCCGTACGGTCATCCGCGCCCCCGTGCCCCGGTCGGTCGCGGAGGCGACCTTGGTCCCCGGTACGGGCGCCACCGGCGACGCCGAGGACGTCGGAGCGGGCGGCGGCGGAAGAGCGAGGCCCGCCCGCTCACCGGTGCCCCACTGCGTACCGGCCCAGAACACGGCGGCCAGGGAGGCCGCCGCGGCCAGTCCCGCGAGCCCCGCCCGGCGGCGCCGCGCACCGTCCCGTTCCCCGCGCATCTGGCGGAGCGTCCGCTGGAGCAGCAGGTCCCCGCCCTGCGGCGGGCCGTCGAGGAACGCCTCGCCGGGCACCTCGCCCAGAGCCGCCTCCATCTCACGCAACGCGGCCACCTCTTCCCGGCACCGCGGGCATCCCGCCGTGTGCTCCTCGATCCGGCGCGCTTCCTCCTCGTCGAGGACGCCGAGCACGTACGGGCCGAGCAGTTCCTCCTCGTGCAGCTGCCGGTTCATGCCACCACCTCACGCAGTCCGGCGGGCTGCTGGGGCGGCCTGCCCGATCGTTTGCCTTCTCTGTTACCGCTGTCCCTGCCGCCGCCGGCCACGAACACCTCGCGCAGCGCCTTGAGCGCGTAGTGCGAGCGCGACTTGACCGTACCCGCCGGGATACCGAGCGTGTCGGCGGCCTCGGCCACGCTGAGCTGCCGGTAGTACAACTCGGTCAGTACGTCGCGGTGTTCCGGGGACAGCTGGTCGAGGGCCCCCAGGACCGTCATGCTGTCGACCACCGCGTCGGCGTGGTCCCCCTCCACCGGGGGCGCCGCCGACGCCCCGGAGACCTCCGGCGGGCGCGCGGCCCTGGCCCGGTAGCGGTCGGTGATGATGTTGCGGGCCACCGTGAGCAGCCAGCCGCGTACCGAGCCCTTCCCGTTCACCAGGACGTCGGCGTGCCGCCAGGCCCGGATCAGCGTCTCCTGGACGACGTCCTCGGCGGCGGCCCGGTCTCCCGTCAGCCGCGTCGCGTACGCGAGCAGGGCGTGGCCGTGCTCCTCGTACACCGACTTGATCAGCGCCTCGTCGGTCGAGCCCCGCCGAGCGCGGGGCCGCAGTGGTCCGGCCATCTCACCCTCTCCGTCCTCCTCGCTGGGTAGTGCGAACGGAACACGCCTTACGGGCCGGCGCGGTTCAGGTGACGTACGTCACTCAGATCCGGCAGGCACGGCCCTCGTTGAGGCACAGGACGACCTGGGCCATCTGCTCCTCGCTCATCGCGTTCACGAACATGGCGTGGTCCGTCTCGGGGCTGTGCCGCTGCTCGGGGAAGGAGTCGAGGGCGATCGGGGCGTCCGGGGGGACCTCGTGGGCCAGCGTGATCCGCAACTCGGGCACGGGGAAGGTGTCCTGCGGGCAGACGCCGTTCGCCGCGGGGAACCGCAGGTGCGAACGGTGGCCGGCCGAGGCGGTGTCGAGGCCGTTCCAGCAGCTGGGGAAGGTGAGGGTACGGGTGACCCGGTCGCCGACGGGGCAGCGCGGGTAGCGGGTGGTGGCGCGGCCCGGGGCGCCGGAGCAGCCCCAGCGGGCCCGCACGTCGGCGTCGACGCCCCCCGTGAACGCCACCGCGTCACCGGTCAGCGCGCGCAGGAAGCGCGGCATCGGCACCACCTTGCCCACCGGGCTGCCCCGGAACTCCAGCAGCACCGAGGCCTCCCGCAGGATCTCGCCCGCGTTGCCGTGCCCGGCCGCGCCCTCGTGCGCCCGCGTGCCCCGACGGTCCGTGCGGCGCAGGACGGGCCAGTAGTAGGTGGAGCGGTCGCCGCCGCGGCAGGTCGTGGCGGCCGCGTCCAGGGAGGCGTCGGTCGCCATCGCGTCCGCGGACAGGTTCCCCACGTACGCGTGGGTGTGGTGCGCTCCCGACCGCAGCCCGGGGGAGACCACCAGGTTGTCCTCGTTGTAGTGGCCCTCCTCGTTGCGGCCGCAGTCCACCCGTACCGTGCCCGTCGAGGCGTCTGGTCCGGCGGCCGGGGCGGGTGACGTTTCCCGCGGGACTTCGCGTACGCGTACGGGGTCGGCCGCCGCCGCGCCCTCCGCCGCGCCCAACGGGGTTCCGGCCCGCGGGCCGGCCACGCCCGAGGCGCTCACCGCCGCGGCGGTCAGCCCGACGCCCAGGGCCAGGCAGACGACGAGCGCGAGCAGTCGGTTCTCGATCCCCATGGCGGCCACGGTCACCGGTGGCGTCGGCGACGTCAACCCGGCGCCCTAGGGCGGGCGTCGGCGGGCGGGTGTCGGCGGGCGGGTATCGGCGGGGCCCGGGTCCCCCGCAACCTTTCACCACGCATGCCTGTTTATACGTAAAAGCCACCATCTCGCGCGGGTACCCTCGTCACCCGAAGGAGCACCCCTCCGTGACAGCTGCCAATCCCCTTCTGCTCCGGGTGATCCGGGAGACGGGCCTGACCTACGCGGCCCTGGCCCACCGGCTCAACGCCAGTGCCCGCGCGGCCGGCCTCAGCACCGCCTACGACCGCACCTCCATCGCCCACTGGATCCGCGGCAGTACGCCCCGCGACCCGCTTCCGGGCCTGCTCTGCGAGATCCTCTCGCGGCACCTCGGCCGGCCCGTCGGCCCCGCCGACATCGGCATGGGGCACACCCCTCCGTCCGGTCCGCGCACCCGCGCCGCGGACCTGCTCGCCGGGGTCCCGGGACTGCGCCCCCAGTCGTCCCGGCGCCGCCGGGA